>JAUNSE010000113.1 GCA_030539415.1 Desulfovibrionaceae bacterium | reverse complement strand
CAGATTGATGGGATCGCCCCTGCCGAGGTCGCGCTTGTACTCGATGTCCAGCGTCTCGCGGTCGTACTCCAGATGCCCGGTCATGAAGACCTTGGTGTGGTCCCTGCTCTCCACGGTGGCCAGGCCGGCCTCCCTGGAGACGGCCAGGATTTCCAGCTCCGGCACCCTGGCGACGTCCTCGGCCAGCACCTCGGTGTGGCGCGAGTGCGGGGCGCTGAAGACGTCGTCGAAGCCGCGGAACAGCTTGCTCGTGGGCACGAGAATGTCGTGGCTGAAGACGCCGAAGCGCTTGCTCGGGAGATCGTGCTTGGGAATCTTGTAGAAGTAGTACAGGCCGGCCATGGCGGCCCAGCACAGATAGAGCGTGGAGAAGACCTTGCCGCTCGAGGCCCAGGCCATGATGTCCTTCAGCTCGTTCCAGTAGTCCACATCCTCGAAGTTGAGGTGCTCGACCGGGGCGCCCGTCACGATCATGCCGTCGAAGTACCTGTCCCTGATCTGATCGAAGGTCTGGTAGAAGCGCTCGAGATGGGCGGTGGGCGTGTTCTTGGAAACATGCTCCCTGGTGCGCATCAGCGTGATGTTGACCTGCAGGGGCGTGTTGCCGAGCACGCGCAGAAGCTGCGTCTCGGTGGTGATCTTCGTCGGCATGAGGTTGACGATGACAATGTCCAGCGGACGGATGTCCTGCGTGGAGGCGCGGTCCTCGGTCATGACGAAGATGTTCTCGCCTTCGAGGGCGGCTCTGGCGGGAAGATCTGAGGGAATCTTGATGGGCATGGCTGGTATCCTGAAAGCCTGGGGGATGCCCCCCCCCGCATTCCGCATCAGGCATCCGTTTTCACGGGGGGGAGCCGGCTGCGCGGTGCATGGGTATGGGGGTATCGGTACAGACAGGCGAGTGTTGCAGTAAGAAAATAGGATGCCCGCCTGTTCTGTCAACAGGCAGGATGCGACTTTTGCCCTCCCGATCCGCAAAGCGGCTCGGGGAGCGGAATCCGGAAGAGAAAAATATTCTAATAGAATGGATGGCGCCTCTTCCGGGCGGCGCAGCAGCGTCGGCGCGGGATCAGACAGCGTGGCGCGCGAACTCTCCCGGCTCGCGGATCAGGGCGCCGGCGCCGGCCGCGGCAAGCTCCGCCTCGCCGCGGAAGCCCCAGGTCACGCCCAGGGAGAAAAGCCCGGCATTGGCGGCGGTCAGCATGTCCACGTCGCTGTCGCCGACATAGCCCACCTGCTCCCGAGCCAGGCCGAATTCCTTCACGATGGCCAGCAGGGCCGCCGGATCGGGCTTCAGCGGCACGCCTTCGCGGCCGCCGCGCACGATTTCGAAGAGACCGGGCCAGAAGTGCTCCACGAGACGGGCGGTCTGCTCGTCGGGCTTGTTGGAGAGCACGGCCAGGCGGCAGCCGCGGGCGGAAAGCGCCTTCAGGGCGTCCGTGACGCCGGGGTAGGGCGCGGTCTTCACCCACAGGCCCGCCGAATACAGCTCCTTGCCCTCGCGGACAAGGGCATCGAGAGCGGCCTCATCCAGACCGGCCAGCGCGTCGGGCGGCATGGCCCGGCGCACGAGCATCCTGAAGCCGCTGCCGACGAAGCGCCGGTAGCTGTCCAGCGGATGCGCGGGCCAGCCGTGGCGTTCGAGCAGGGTGTTCGCCGCCAGGGCGATGTCTGCCAGCGTGTCCAGAAGGGTGCCGTCGAGGTCGAAGACAAAGGCGGAAAAGGCCATGACCGTCTCCTTGCGGGCCCGGTTGCCCGGCCCGGTCAGTTGGGCTAGAACAGACGCGTGCGTGCGGCGCGGGGCGCGCTTCCGCCGCGTCTCCCGGCGCGGCCGGGGTGAGCCTTGCATGCGTAGCACAGACAGGATGTTTTTACCAGACGGCCGGACAACCCGGGACGGGCGGCCGCGGGAGGGCTTGTGCGGCTTCTGGCCACTGATTTTGACGGAACGCTGTTCCGCGGGCGCACCATCTCGGCAGAGGACATGGCCGCCGTGCGCGCCTGGCGGGCGCGGGGCAATGTCTTCGGCATTGTGACCGGCCGCGGGGCCATGACGCTGATGCGCGAGCTCGACCGCTTCCCTCTGGAATGGGATTTTCTGCTCTGCAACAACGGCGCCCTGCTGCTGGACGAGAGGGCCCGGGCGGTGGCGGCAAGGCCGCTGGCAAGGCAGGTCTCCCGCGCCCTGCTGCGCCATGAAATCGCCGGGACTGCCACCAGCACGGCGGTCTTTGACGGCCTGGCCATGCATGTGATCGAAGGCGGGGGCAAGTGGGTCAATCCGGCCTACGACCCGCCCTTCATGCCGCTCGCGGAGGCGCTGGAGCGGGACTTTGTCCAGGTGAGCTTCGGTTTTGCCGAGCGCGAGCGGGCCTTTGACCTCGGGGAGAGCCTGGCCCGCGAGCTCGGCCCTCTGGCCAGAGTGCAGTGCTCCCTTGCCGTGGCGGACATCACGGCCCCGGAAGTGGGCAAGGATTCCGGCGTGGAGTGGGCCTGCGCCATCCGCGGCTGGCGGCCCGAGGAGATAGTGGCCGTGGGCGACGACGGCAATGACGTGGAGATGCTCGAGCGCTTCGGCGGCTGGGCCATGGAGGGCGCCGAGGCCCGCGTGCTGGCCGCGGCGGCGGGCACGACGGCCGGCATTGCGGAACTTGTCAGTACAAAGTACGGTTGTCTGCAATAGCGGTCCGTTTCTATTGAAAACGGCATGAAAAATAAGCCGTCGCTTGTTTTTGATGGATGGAGGACTCTCCGCCCCCTGCATTAGCCGTGCTCTTTTCCCGCTGTGAAACAAAAGAATATTTTCACCGTACAGGTGCGGGAATTTAAACGGGAAAATAGGCTATTTTCTGTAACATATTTCACTCCAGCCTTGCCTTTTGCTCTGGCCTGTGAGAAAAAGAACTAACGAGTAATGGGCAGTCCGTTCAGCCCGTCCCGGTGCCGAGTCAGGCGAAGTTTCGGGCGGTTTTCAATCCCGCCTCCGATATTTCTCCGCCGGGATCGGAAGGGCCCGGCGGTTCCGGAGAGGGCGCGGCTGCCAGTGCGTTTTTGGAATAAGGAGAGTATCATCTATGCCACGCAGAATCACGACCATCGCGGGTCTGGGCAAGGATCTTGCCTGGACGCTGATGCAGCAGGCCAGGGGCATCCCTGATGCCAAGTCTCTGGACGACTATCTGACGGACCGCACCTTTGTGGTGCTGTTTGCCCGGCCCGACCTGCCGGAGCGGATGTGCATCACCGCTGCCATCCGCCAGATGAGCGGCCATGCGGTGTACATGGGGCCGGAGGAGCACTGGGAGGAGGCCATTGCCAAGTTCTCGTCGGCCATGCTCGGCTCCATGAGCTACTACATGGACGGAGTCATGGTGCACGGCCTGCTCACGCCGCAGATGGAGAAGGAGACTGACATAGACTTCCCGCTGCTCAATCTCGGCGGCATGGACGCCCATCCGGCCCACGCCCTCTCGGACATCATGTGCCTGATGCGCTGCTGCCGCGACGACCTGCGCACCGCGCGCGTGGCCTGGATCGGCGGCCCGGCCGGCGCCCTGATGTCGATGATAGCCGCAAGCAAGTTCTTCCCCTTCTCCATGCGGGTCTGCCTGCCCGACAACACGCACAAGGGGCCGGTCATGGACTTCGCCCGCGACTTCAAGACCTCGATCACCTTCTGCGACACGCCCGCCGATGCTGTCGCGGGCTGCCAGTTCGTCATGACCGGCTCTTCGGACCGCATGAACTTCGACGAGATGCAGCGCTGGCGCGTCACCGAGGAGCTGCTGGCCAAGGCCGAGCCCGGTGCCCGTGTCATGGCCGGCACCAATCCCATGCACTGCATTCCGATCGACCACTCCATCGTCGCGGCCGGCAGGGACCTTTTCCTGCAGCAGTCCGAAAACCGTCTGCGCGTCTACAAGCGCATGCTGCACTGGCTCTATCAGCTTTAGCCCGATTCCTGTCCGCGCGGCGCGTCCCGCTGTCCGCGCCGGACAGATCCGCCTCAGACGAAAAATTCGCGGCCGGTCTCCTTCGGGGAGGCCGGCCGCTGCATGTCCTGGCCGCGAAGCGGAAAGGCGTTCGCGGCGGGGGACAGGTCATGCTCTTGCGGAATGCGGGGGCCAGGCGGCAGGCGCGTGCGCCGAACGGGTCTGGGCATGGTCGCCCGCCGAGGCCCAGATGCAGACCAGCACGAGGGCTGCGCCTGCGATGCCGGATGCGCTCATGCTCTCGCCGAGCAGGAGCCAGGCCGCGGCGGCCGTGCAGACCGGGTAGGTTCCCTGCAGAAGGCCCGTGCTCCTGGCCGAGAGGCTGGAGAGGGCTATGTTCTGCAGCAGATAGCCGCCCACGGTGCAGCCCAGTGTGCCGTAGATCAGAATGGAAAGATTGCGGGGCGTGCAGAGGCTGATGAGGCCTTCGGCCGTGAAGCCGTCCTGGACAAGCCCCAGAACAAGGCAGATGGCGCACGCGGACACGCACTGCAGAAAGGAGAGCGTGACCGCGCTCACATAGTGCAGGGAGTCGGCGCTGCAGATGAGGGCGCAGGCCACCAGAAGGGCGGCGAGAAAGGCGAGAATCTCGCCCGGCCCGAAGACGGGCAGTCCGTTTTTCGCGCAGAGCAGATAGAGGCCGGTCATGACCAGACCGCAGAGGACGAGCTCGCGTGCCGTGCACGGACGCCGGCGCAGGGCGATGAGCAGAAGCGGCGTCAGCGCGCAGCTTAGGGAGCGCAGAAAGCCGACGGTCGAGACGGCCGTCAGGTGCACGGCCATGTTGCAGGCCACCGTGGAGGCGGCCATGCTCACGCAGGGCAGAAGATAGCGGCGCAGGGGCGCGCGCTTCAGGTCGCTCAGGATGGGGCCGCGCCAGAAGGCCAGAAAGACCAGCACGGCCAGCAGAAAACGGAAGGCCAGAAAGCAGGAGACCGGCACGTCGCGGTAGACAATCTTGAGCAGGGCGTCCATGAGGCCGAACAGCACGCTCTGCAGAAGAATGAGCAGGCAGCAGACTCTGGCGGACGCGAAACGGGCGTTCATGACTTGGGTCCTCGGGGTGTGCCGCGGGAGGAGCCCGCGGGCGGCGGCTCGGAGAGCCGGGAGTCCATGGAGGGATGCGATGCCCCTGGGGGCACCGGGGCGGAAGGCGCGGGCAGCCCCGCGCGTTCAACAGTCAGGCGCGCTGAAACCGTGTATGCGCTCTCCGGTTGAATTTGTAAAATTGAATGTTTTAATCTATATATTCGAAAAAAATGATGGATTGGCCGGCAGTCCGCCGTTCTTCCGCGAAAAGGAGAGGGCCGTCCGGCCGGGAGGGAGCATGGAGCTTCGGAACATCCGCAGCTTTGTCCGCATCGCCGAAGAGAAAAGCTTCACCAGGGCTGCGGAAAAGCTCAACTACGCCCAGTCCACGGTGACCGCGCAGATACGCCAGCTCGAGGAGGAGCTGGGCGTCCTCCTCTTCGATCGCGTGGGACGCCAGATCTATCTCACCGATGCCGGCCGCAAGTTCCTGGACTGCGCCTACGACATGCTGCGCCTGGAGGAGCGGGCCGCCCGCATCGGCAGTCCGGGCCGGGAACCGGAGGGGACGCTGCGCATAGGTCTGATACAGTCCCTGCAGAACCATCTCCTGCTCCCGCGCGCCATAGCCTTCCGCAGGCGCTACCCGAAGGTCAGCCTGGTGGTGGAGGAGGCCAACAGCGCGAAGCTGGTCGGCATGCTCGGCCGCAACGAAATCGACCTGGCCTATCTTTTCGACACCAGGGTCACGGACGAGAATCTGGTGGTCATGGAGGAGCACGAGGAGAGCATGTACTTCGCGGCGCCGGCGGACCATCCCCTGAGCCGCGAGGCGGCCCCGAGACTGGAGGACATCCTGGCGCTGCCCTATCTGGCCACCGAGGAGGAGCTGGTCAACTCGCGCGTGCTGCGCCAGTGCCTGGCCGACCGCGGCCTGCGCTATCACTCCACCTTCCAGGTGGGCAATCCCGATGTCATCCTGCGCATGATAGCCGCCGGCGAGGGCATTTCCTGGCTGCCACGCTACGTTCTGGCCGACATGTGGGAGAAGGGACAGATTTCGGTGATAGACTATCAGTTTCCCGAGGCGCATCTCTACAGGCAGATCTGCCGCCACAGGGACAAGTGGGTTTCGGACTGCATGCGGGCGTGGATGACGCTCGGGCCCGCCGGGGAGAAGGCATAGAAAAAGGGCGGAGCCCGCGGATTGTGCCGCATGGCTCCGCCCGGAATGGCGGATGGATGGAGGCCCTGCCGGGCCTCAGGAAAGGCTATGCCTGCTTCGCCCTGCGCGCCGGGGTGCCGTCAAGGCGCCAGATGCCGAAGCCGGTGAGCGCGCACAGAATCGAGAAGATCGGCACGAACCAGTTCAGATAGGCATAGGGAACGAAGTCGTAGGCGCTGACGCCCAGAACGCCGGAAATGTAGAAGGCGTGCACGCTCCAGGGAACCAGCGGGCAGCCGATGGTGCCGGCATCCTCGCAGGTGCGCGAGAGGACCAGCGGGTTGATGTCCGACTTCTTGAAGGAATCCAGGAAGGCGCGGGCGGGCA
>JAUNSE010000112.1 GCA_030539415.1 Desulfovibrionaceae bacterium | reverse complement strand
CTCATGTGCCAGGCCGAAAAGAAGCTCGAACGCCACTTCGCGAGATGCTCCGCGGCTTCGGCCTGAGTCAGGATGGGGCGGTCGCGGCTGTCGTCCAGATAGGCCGTGAGGTCCTGGGGGAAGCGCTGAAGATCCTCTATGTCCTGCATGCCCCGGTAAACCTGGGGCTTTTTCGCGCCGCAGGCGGTGAGAAGAACAAGGCAGAGCACTAGACCCAATGCTCGGGGCAGGAAACGGCGCATGAACACTCCTTGGCAGCGCGGGCGGGGCCAGGGCCGGCCCGCCGGGAAAAGGTGGAAAAAGCCGACGAAAGGGCGGCCGGAGGGCCGATCAGGCAACGGTGACGGAATACTTTTCCAGGAAGCCGGCCGGATGGTAGGATTCCTTGGCCTTGCGCAGCCCCTCCTCGTCCAGATCCTGGGCGCGGTTGACAAACTGCACCTGACCGCACTCCTGGCGGCAGAAGACGCAGTTGATGGTCTGGTAGACGCCGCGCACGGAGGTGAGCCCCTTTTCATAGTGAACGCCCATGGTATCCCCGTCAAGACGCTCGCCCAGCGAGAAGGCCGCGATTTCGCCATTGATGTAGAGCGAGCCGCCGCACAGGGAGCGGAAGCGCTCGTAGTGCGAGAGCACCCTGTTGATGGCGTCGTTTTCGGCGGTCAGGGAGGGGGAGTTCTCGCAGTCGTGCCACTGGCACCAGGTGTCCTGCAGCGCCAGGCAGTCCTCGACCATGCGGTCATCCAGAGGGTGGTAGTCGGGTTCGCCGTAGGTCCGGATGTAGGAGGAGACGTGATTCTTCTTCTTGTGGAAGCGGTTGCCCGGCAGACTGGCGAGGTCCGAACTCCTGTAGAGATACTCGAACTGGCCGCGTGCGGGCTCGGAGGACAGTCTGTCACCAAGCTCCCGCTTCCAGAGGGCTTCCAGCGCGGACGGGACGCGGATGAAGGACATGCCGGGCTCGAGCACGCTCTTCCAGTCAACGGCGTTCCAGTCGCCCACGGGCGCCCACCAGACGGTTCGGCACGGGCATGTCTGGCGTATCCAGCACAGTTTGCCGTCAAAGGCCCATTCAAGGCCGTAGTGCTGCTCCCAGCCCCAGAGGTTGACCAGGCTGTAGTCTATGGAGCGCTGGGGAGTGACGTCCCACAGCGTGTAGAAGCGTTCCGCTTCGTCGAGAGAGACGGGGGAAAAGACAAGATTCATGTATCGTGTTCCGTTCCTGCCGAAAGGCGATGCCGGTGCGGGCGGCCGGAAAAGGCATTGCCGCAGGGCGGGGCAGGGCTGTTTGAGGATTGCGGTGAGGCGGTCGGAACCGCCCCGCGCCGGGCAGGGGCGGAAGGCGGCCTGCTGCGGAGGAAGCTGTCAGCTTCCGTTCCGCTTTTTCGCCGAGCGCGCCCGCATGGCGTGGTCCATCCAGCGGACGCGGAAGAAGACTGCCAGCATGGCCAGTGTCTGCAGCACCTGGGAGATGAGCATGGCGCAGAAGACGCCCGAGGCGTTGCCCCAGACAAGGTGACCCAGCACATAGCCCAGCGGCAGGCGGATGAGCCAGAAACTGCCGCCGAAGACCATGAGGTTGAGCTGGGTCGCCCCGGCGCCCACCATGACGCCGCCAAGCACTGTGGAGGCGATGGAGAAGGGCGTGGAGATCAAATTGTAGAACAGGTAGGAGACGATGTACTGGCGCGTGCCGGGTTCGGTGGAGAGCAGGGCGGCCAGGTCCTCGCGGAAGGGCCAGATGAAGACGGCCAGAATGCTCATGAGGACGACGGCAGTGCGCAGCAGGGAGAGGGAGACGCGTTTAGCCTCGTCCTCCTTGCAGGCGCCGAGACAGTTGCCCACGAGCACGGACGCCGTCATGTTGAAGGCCATGGCCGGCATGAACAGAAAACCCTCTATGCGCAGGCCCGCGGTGAGTCCGGCCAGGGCGGACACGCTCTCGAAGGGCACCGAGGCGACCAGGATGAAGAGGACAAGATAGCCGGACTGCCAGACCAGACTGGCGAAGCCGGCCGGCACGGCAACGCGCACAAGGTACGGCAGCCCCTTCTTCAGCCAGCGCAGGCGGGGCAGCGTGGCGCGCTTCAGATGTCCGGCCCTGATGAGCAGGCAGCAGTTGATGACCGAGCCCAGCACATTGCCGGCAACGCTGGCCCAGGCAATGCCAAGATAGCCCCAGTCCGGCAGACCGCCGAGTCCGAGACCGGTGCCGATGCAGAAGATCGCGTGCACGACGGCCAGAACGGCCGAGACCACAAGCGGAGGAATGACCTGCCTTGTGGAGCGGAAAATGACGCCCGTGGCCGCATAGACATAGGCGAAGGGAAGCCCCAGCATGAAGATGGTGAGCAGCTCCCTCGCCACAGGCACAACCCGGTCCGGAATGCGGACCATGTCCAGTATGCCGTCCGCAAAGAATATGCCGCAAGCGCCCATGAGCACGCCAAGCAGCACGCTGATGAGCAGTGTGGTGGCTATGTAGAGGCCGGCGCGCCTCAGACGCAGGGCTCCCATGGCCTGGCTCACGGCCGCCGTGGCGCCTGAGGCGAGCCCCATGCTCAGCACGGTGAGAAAGAGGCTGCACTGGGTCACCATGCCCAGGGCGGCCTGCACGTCGGCGCCAAGACGCCCGGCAGTCCAGACTGGGACAAGCGTCATGATGAACATGACGTACATCATGAGCATCTGCGGCCAGGTCAGGCGCCAGACAGCGCGGGGGGATGTGGAGAGATCCGGAGTCTGCATGAGGTGTGAATCCGTGCGGAAGAAAAGAGGGCAGACCGCATGGCTGCCTGCCGACAAAATAAGACCGCAGACGCGCTTTGCAACAGGCAGGGACTGTCCGATTGAAAAAAAGGACATCCTCCTTCCGTGGGGGGCGGAAAGAGGATGTCGGAAAACCGGGCGGCGCGGAAGTTTTGTCCGCAGCCGGGCCCGAAGTCCTAGACGAGGGCCGCGGTCAGATCGTCCAGCGTCTGCCTGCGGCGGATGAGCCTGGCCTCGCCGGCTTCGGTGATCAGCACTTCGGCGGCCAGGCAGCGGGTGTTGTAGCTGGAGGACATGGAGAAGCCGTAGGCGCCGGCATCCAGCATGGCCACCACATCGCCCTCGCGCATCTCGGGCCACAGGCGCTCCTTGGCCAGGATGTCGCCGCTCTCGCAGATATTGCCCACCAGGGTCTGCTCCATGACCGGGCGCTCGGCCTGATCGGCGCCGTAGATTTCCACGTCGTGGAAGGAGCCGTACATGACGGGGCGCTGCAGCACGTTGAAGCCGATGTCCGTGCCCACGTAGCGGCGCGGGCCGTTGTTCTTGACAGCCTCGACGCTGCCCAGAACCAGGCCGCATTCGGCAGCCACATAGCGGCCGGGCTCAACGAGGAAGCGGCCGGAGTAGCCGCTCTTCTCGCGCCAGGCGCCGAGCAGGGCGTCAAGACCGGCGCCCAGGGCGGCCAGATCGAGACGGGGCTCGTTCTCGTACTTGTGGTAGGGAATGCCGAAGCCGCCGCCGAAGTCGATGACTTCGATGGCCGCGCGCATGGATTCGGGCATGGCGTCGATGAGGTGCAGCAGCACCTCGGCGGCCTGGACGTAGCCGTCGGCCTGCATGAACAGGGAGCCGATATGCTGGTTCACGCCGGCCAGAGTGAGATTGTATTTGGCGAGCAGGGCCACGACGCTGTCATAGTCCTCGGGGCAGACACCGAACTTGGTCTCCTTGCCGGCGGTGATGACCTTCTTGTGATGGCCGGCGCCGATGCCGGGATTGAAGCGCACCATCACCTTTCCGCCGGGATTGAAGCGGCCGTACATGTCCAGCTGGGACAGGGAGTCCACGCTGACGAGAAGCTTGTGATCGATGGCATTGCGCATCTCGGCGGGGGAGATGTTGTTGGAGATGTACAGGATGCTGTCGGCGTCAAAACCGGCCAGGAGGTCCATATGCAGCTCGCCGGGGCTCATGGCGTCGACGGTCACCCCCTCCTCGCGGGCTATCTTGAGCAGCGCGGGATTGGAGTTGGCCTTGACCGAGTAGTTGACGCCGAAGCCGGGCACGGAGCACATGGATACAAGCTCCCGGCAGCATTTGCGAAGGATCTTCTCGCTGTAGACGTAGAGCGGGGTGCCGAAGCGCTCGGCCAGCTCGCGGGGGGAGCAGGAGCCGAAGAAGTTGACGCTGTCTGTATATGCGGAACGGATGTCTGCCATGGGAAACCTCGAACTGGAGGGCAAAAGAGCTGAAAATACAAAGACTAAATATGCTTTTGGGGGAGCAGCATGCTATATCCCCGGAACACTTCCTGTCAAGAAGCGCAGAAAGACTGCGCCGTCCCTGGTCCGGAGCGCGGGAAGCTGCGGGCAGGGCGGCAGGTCTGCCTTCGCGCATGGGGGGCGCAGGCTATGTGTTCCAAATGGCGCAAGCCCGGTGGAAAAAGCGCGATTTTTCTGCTATTTGTCAAAAATTTTCAAAAATATGTTGCATGTGCAATTTTTCTTTTGTTCGGGATCCCGTATGCTGTACTGGAAAACCCGCATGCCGCAAGCCGGCGTGCGCGAAGGCGGGAGTTTCGGAAGGTCGTGCGGAGCGTTTTTTCGCAGTGCGGACTTCCGGCCGCTCCGCCTCCCCCACTTTAGGAATGTCCCCGAACTGCCGCGGGGACGTGTTCCAGGAGAAATGTCATGCGCAAAAGCTTCCTTCTGACGGCGCTTTTCGCCGCCGCCCTGCTCACTTCCGGCCAGGCCGGCGCCTACGAGGCCATCAACGGCCCCACCGGTCTGCTTCAGTACGACAAGGCAAAGGCCTATGACGGCTACACGCTCTTCACCCCGCATGCCAAGACGCCCTCATGGCGTGTGGACAAGGCCAAATATCCGGGCAGCAAGACCACCTATCTTATAGATATGGAAGGCAACATCGTGCATACATGGAAGCACGAGAACACGGCCATGTACGCGGAGCTTCTGCCCACAGGCAACCTGCTGCGAGCCGAGAAGATACCCGGCAGCCCCGTCAACTTCGGCGGCTGGCACGGCCTGCTGCGCGAATACAGCTGGGATGGCGAGGTGGTCTGGGAATACCGCGTGAGCGACCCGACGAAGGTGGCCCATCACGGCTTCGACCGTCTGCCCAACGGCAACACGGCCATCCTCATCTGGGAATACAAGAGCTACGAGGAAGCTCTGGCCAAGGGCCGCAATCCCAATGATCCGGCCCTGCAGCCCAACGGCACGACCGGTCCGGCCCTTTCCCCCGACGGCCTGCCTCTGACCGGCATCTGGCCCGACGCCATCCTCGAAGTGACGCCCAAGGGCGAAATCGCCTGGGAATGGCATGTGTGGGACCATGTGGGCACCGGCCCCGATCAGATCGACATCAACTGGCATCTGCCCCTGTCCATGGGCTACATGGCCCGCGCCGACTGGACCCACTGGAACTCCATCCGCTACAACCCCAAGAAGGACATGTACGCGGTGAATTCCCGCGATTTCGGCGAAATCTACTTCATCGACCGCAAGACCGGGAACATTGTCTGGCGTTTCGGCAATCTCTCCACGCACGGCAAGGGCCGCGCTCCGTCCGGCTATCATGACGACGGCGACCAGATCCTCTTCGGCTCCCACGACATACAGTGGCTGCCCAACGGCAACATCTCCATCTTCAACAACGGCACCTACCAGCCCTCCACCAACCGCAGCTCGGTGATGGAAATCAATCCCGAAACCAAGAGAATTGTCTGGCGCTACCAGACCAGGGACCCCAACAGCTTCAGCTCCAACTTCCAGTCCGCGGCCCAGAAGCTGCCCAACGGCAACTGGCTCGTCACCTCCACGAACAACGGTCATATCTTCGAAGTGACCCAGGACAAGCAGGTTGTCTGGGAGTACATCAATCCCATCAGTGTCGACGACAAGCCCCACTGCATGAAGCGCGACAACGCACCCTGGAACCAGGTGCACCGCGCCTTCCGCTACGGCAGGGACTATCCCGCCTTCGCCGGGCGCGACCTCAAGCCCCAGGGCAAGCTGGCCGCCGGCTGTCCGGACTGGACCAAGCTGCTTGAATTCAAGCCCGCCAGCGACGATTCGGGCAGATAGGCGCGACATAGTCTGAAGGAACGGACAAATCCCCCCGTCCGTCCCCGTGCGGTCCGGCCTTTCCCTCCGTTTCGGAGAGGGAGGCCGGATTTTCCGTTTCTGTTCCGGAACGGCGGGCAAAGGTCACGCAACGCGCCGTCACTGCACGCGAAGAGGAATGCCCGGCCCGGTCTCCGCTCTTGTCGGTCAGGGCTCTTTGGGATAGAAACACAGGATCATTCTGTTCGGATGCCGGAGTCCTGCGCGGCACGCGCCCCAGAACACCGGCGGAGCCGGCCCATACATCAAGGAGAGCCCCAACAATGCCCATTGAAAACGGCGATACCGTCAAAGTTCACTACGTCGGCACCCTGCGCGACGGCACGGAATTCGACTCCTCCAGACGCGAGGGCCGCGAGCCCCTGGAATTCACGGTCGGCCGCGGCCAGCTGATCCCCGGCTTCGAGGCCGGCGTCAAGGGCCGCGAGGTGGGCGACCGCTTCACCGTCGAAATCCCCTGTGACCAGGCGTACGGCCCG
>JAUNSE010000111.1:6180-6633 GCA_030539415.1 Desulfovibrionaceae bacterium | reverse complement strand
CGCAGGAGATCGCTGTCCAGACTGATCCGGGTTCCGGTCCCGGACTTCTGCAGGGCATCGACTTCCTCGCGGACGTCCCCGGAGAGCAGGAGCCGCGCGGCCTCGCGCACGGCTGAGCGGCCGAGGTCGCCGGACTGCCTGACAAGCTGGTCAATGACGTCTTCCGGCCCGTTGCCCATGTTGTACCCGAGCACCGCTTCCAGCTGTCGGTAGAGCGACATTTCCGCGTCCTGCCGCTCTTCCTGAACGAGCTCCCAGATGTCGCCGGCATCGGAACTGCCGGTCCTGGCCAGACAGTCCTCGATGAACGCGGTGACTGTTTCCTCATACTCCCGGGCGGGAATGCTGCCGGCAAAATCGGTCAGATACATGACAGACGAACCGTCTGTAAACCTGGAAGTGATATGGATGTTTTCCCCGTCCGTCTCGAAGCCGATAAAAGGCCAGCAGTAC
>JAUNSE010000111.1:0-6170 GCA_030539415.1 Desulfovibrionaceae bacterium | reverse complement strand
GGCGGACGAAAGCGTGTGGGACTTGAACCAGCCGTACGAGGGTTGCCAGGGGGTGGACTCCCAGCGAAGCCGCCACCAGTAACCCACTAACCACAGGGTCAGAGGATAGGGGGCAAGGGCCACGGAATCGCGGATCTCCCTGTCGTCCAGATCAAAGTTCCTGGTCAGTTTGCTGCCCAGAAGGTCGATGGTCAGATTGGCAATCATGTCCTCGTTGGGCTCGTCGCCGATGCGGCTGCTCTGATTGGGCAGCCAGTCCGTTTTGATGGAGAATGCCTTCTTTGTCTTCACGCTCTTTGTCCCTGTCTGTCTTCAGTTTCATACTGACCCGCAATAGCCCATGAATAGCCTGTTTTTATACGATGTGCAAGACTTTCTGGCAGTCGGGAGACATGGCTTCGGACAGGCCCGCCGTGTCCGTGGATGAGCCGGGCGGCAGGGAACGTCTTTCGGGCGCGGCAGTTTTGGACAAAGAAGCGCTCGGATTGTGGCTTCAGCCGCAAGGCGCTTCGGACGTACAAGAGAGGCGGAAAGGGAGAGACGGCCCTTGTCCGGCCCCCCGTCCTCCTTCACGGCATGATGCGAGCAGGGGCGCGGCCGCCCTCCCTTTCCCTTCGGTCAGTTCCGGACCCGCAGTCTGGCGGGAGCCGGTCAGGCCGCAGACAGCATACCCCTCCGCCGGCCCGGCCGGCAGAAGACAGATCTCCGGCCAGCCCGGATCATATATAAGGAGACTAGCCATGCTTCACGCCGCGTCCCGCAGAACCTTCCTGAAGAGTCTCGCCCTGCTTGCCTGCACCCCTCTTTTCGGCGCCGGCTGCAGCCGCGCCGCCGCCCTGCCCGGCGAGCGGGGCGGCCGCATCCTCGTGGCCTACTTCTCCCTGCCCGAGACCGACAGGCCGGACAGCATGACCCGCGAGGAGGCCAACAGCACCGTGGTGGTGAACGGGCAGGTCCTGGGCAACACGCAGTACGCGGCCGAGCTCATCCGCGACATGACCGGCGGCGATCTCTTCCGCATCGAGCCGAAGGTCCCCTACACGACAAATCACAAGGCCCTGGTGGATCAGGCCTATGCCGAACAGCAGGCCAATGCCCGTCCCGAGCTGGCGAAAAAGGTTAGCAATATCGGCAAGTACGACATTGTCTTTGTCGGCTGCCCCAACTGGTGGGCGGACATGCCCATGATCATGTATACCTTTTTCGAGCAGCACGACCTGGCCGGGAAGACCGTCATTCCCTTTGTCACCCACGGCGGCAGCGGCTTTTCCGACATCATCCGCACCATAGCGGCCCTGGAGCCGAAGGCCACCGTGGTCGAGCGCGGCTTCAAGCTGTCCAGAAACAGCATGGAGGAGGCGCCGGAACGGATCTCGGCCTGGCTCTCCGCTCTGGGCTTCATCCGGTAAGGCCGCGAGGCCCGTCGGGGCGGAAACGGTCATGGAGGAGCGCCGAAGCGTGCTGCCGGTGCCCTGTCCCCCACCATCAAGCAGCATGCGGCGCGAAGGAAAGCGCGCCGCGGAGAAAAGCAATGAGCAAGATTCTGATTCTGTCCGGCAGCCCCAGAAAGAAGGGCAATTCCTCTACCCTCTGCCAGCAGTTCGCGCGCGGCGCGGAAGAGGCCGGCCACACGGTGGAGCTCGTCCACCTGCGCGACAAGAAGATTGGCTACTGCCTGGCCTGCTACCACTGCCGGGACCACGGCGGCTGCGCCCTGAAGGACGACATGGCCGAACTGCTGGACAGGGTCGAGGCCGCCGATGTCATCGTGCTGGCGACCCCGGTCTACTTCTATTCTGTGGATGCCCAGTTGAAGACCTTCATCGACCGCTGCGTGGCCCGCTGGCGCTCCATCCGCGACAAGACCTTCTACTACATCATGACCGCGGCCGAGGACACGGAGACGGTCATGGACTGCACGCTCGCGTGTCTGCGCGGCTATGCCGCGTGTCTCGAGGGTTCGAGGGAAGGCGGCGTCATTTACGGCAAGGGCGTCTACGGAGCCGGCGAGGTCGCCGGCAGGCCGGTCATGCGCGAGGCCTACATGATGGGCCGCAGCGTCGGGTAGCGGCCGGCCGCGGCCGGCCGGGAAAGGAACAGAACGGACAGCGCGAAGGCGCGGGGAGGAGCATCATGAAGGAACGCGCGCTCGGCAGCGGTCAGGCCGTCTCGGCCATTGGTCTCGGCTGCATGGGCATGGACCATGCCTACGGGCCGCAGGCCCCCAGAGAGGAGATGACGCGGCTTCTGCGCCGCGCCGTGGAGCTCGGCTGCACCTTCTTCGACACGGCCCCGGTCTACGGCACGGCCAACGAGGAACTGCTGGGCCGGGCCCTGGCCCCGGTGCGGAACAGGGTGGTGCTGGCCACCAAGTTCGGCATCACCGGCCAGAAGGTGGTGGACGGCAAGCCCGTCAACATCCTGGACAGCCGGCCGGCCTCCATCCGGGCCCAGGTCGAGGCCTCGCTCGGGCGCCTGGCCACGGATCATATAGATCTGCTCTACCAGCACCGGGTGGACCCGGAGGTGGCGCCGGAGGAGGTGGCCGGGACCATGGCGGATCTCGCCCGCGAGGGCAAGATCCTGGGCTGGGGCCTTTCCAACGCCCCCGAGGACTATCTTGTCCGCGCCCATGCCGTCTTTCCCCTGGCTGCCGTGGAGAATCAGTACTCCATGGTGTACCGCGTGCCGGAACGGGGGCTCTTCGACCTGTGCGCGAAGCTCGGCATCGCCTTCGCGGCCTACAGCCCGCTCGGCAACGGCTTTCTGTCCGGCGTCCATCGCAAGGGCCAGACCTATCCCGAGGGCGACTTCCGCGGCTTCATGGGCCGCTTCCGCCCCGAGGTGATGGACCGCAACGAGCCCGTGCTGGCCCTTCTGCGCGAGACGGCGGAAGAGAAGGGCGCCACCCCGGCCCAGATTGTCCTGGCCTGGGAGCTCGCCCAGAGGCCCTTTGTCATTCCCATTCCGGGCACCACGAAGATGGCGCGCCTCGAGGAGAACCTGGCCGCGGCGGACATTGTCTTCTCTGCCGGAGAGCTCGCGGCCCTGAACAGCGCCCTGGACGGCATCCATGCGGACGAGACCCACTTCTAGCGGGCGGTCCGGGCCATACGGCACATCCGGAGAGCCGCATCCGGGCCAGCCCCTTCTTCCGCGGCGCGCCTTTGCGGCCGCCGCCCTCTGCCTCGGAGCGGGCCTCGCCGCAGGCTTTTTCGGAGCCATTGCCGAGGCCGCGGCAGGAAACAGTGCGGCGGGAACCGATTCCCGCGCGAAGCAGCAGGAGATGCCCATGCGCTTTCTGACAGAAGACGACAGCATCCGGGACATGGTGTCCCACCCGGCCTTTGCCGGCATCGGCGCCTGCCTTGTGCCGCGCCCGGCCGATGCCGCGAGCGATCTGCCGCTGGCCCTTGCCGGCCGGCTCATGCCCTGGCACGGCCAGGTGCGCCCGCAGGCTGTCGTGGCCGCCCTGAACCGCCTCATACGGGAGAGAGCCGGGGGACGGACCATCTTCTGCCGCTTTTACGAGAGCGGCCCTGCCCGGGAGGCCACGGGCCTCTTCTTCTTCCGCGGCCGTCCTGGCGCGCCCTTCGCGCTGATATGCCCCGGCGGCGGCTTTGCCTATGTGGGCTCGCTGCACGAGGGCTTTCCCGTTGCCTGCGAAATCGCTGATGCCGGCTTCAACGCCTTTGTCCTGCACTACCGCACGGGCTCGGGCCGCACGGCCTGCATCGATCTTGCCCATGCCCTGGTCTGGATCCTGAAGCATGCCAGAGACCTCGGCGTGGATCCGGGCGGCTATTCCCTCTGGGGCGGCTCGGCCGGGGCGCGCATGGCCGCGGCCGTAGGCTCGTACGGACCGGCGCCCTTCGGGGCCGGGCCCGCGCCCAGGCCCGCCGCCGTCATCATGGGCTATACCGGCCACACGGACTGGCAGCCAGGGGATCCGCCCACCTATGCCGTGGTGAGCCGGGACGACCCCATCGCCGACTGGCGGGTGATGCGCGAGAGACTTTCGGCCATGAGCCGGGCCGGCATCAGGACGCGCTTCCGGCTGCTGGAGCATGCCGGACACGGCTTCGGCACGGGCGAGGGGAGCGAGGCGGAAGGCTGGATGCAGGAGGCCGTGGCCTTCTGGCAGGAGCAGCTCGACCTGGAGGCCGGGGAGCGGGCCCTGCGGCGCGCCGGCAGCCGGGCCGGCAGCATGGCCGGAAGCCGGACTGAAAAGATGGCGGGCGGCGCGGCCGCTCCGCAGGGCAGATAATCCGGACAAGGAGAACAAGAAACGAGGTGCAGCACATGAACAGCACGCACAGCTTCCTTTCAGGGCGCGGTCTTTCGGTCCGCATCGGACTGGCGCTTGCCCTGACCCTGGCCCTGCAGGCGCAGCCCGCCTTCGCGGGAGAGCCGCGCATGGACGAGGGCCCCCTGGTCATCGCGGCGCAGGGCGCCTTTTCCGCGGGAGGGACGGTCGTCACCGCTCCCGGCACATTCAACCCGGCCGACCCGCTGAATCCGGCCGGCCAGACCCTGCACGGGGATCACTGCGACGTCATCTGGCAGACGCCGGTGAACGCGCGGCCCATGCCCCTGGTCTTCCTGCACGGCGCGGGCCAGTCCAGACGCACCTGGGAGAGCACGCCGGACGGCCGCGAGGGCTTCCAGAACCTCTTCCTGCGCATGGGCTACGGGGTGTACCTGCTGGACCAGCCGCGCCGGGGCGATGCCGGCCGCGGCACGGTGGCGCAGACGGCTCCGGCGGCCACGGACGATCAGTTCTGGTTCGGACGCTTCCGCGTGGGCGTGTGGCCGGACTATTTCGAGGGCGTGCAGTTTCCGCGCGATGCCGAGTCCCTCAACCAGTACTTCCGCCAGATGACGCCCAATACCGGCCCCTTTGACGCGGATCTGTCCGCCTCGGCCGTTTCGGCCGTCTTCGACCGCATAGGAGCGGGCATTCTGGTCACCCATTCCCAGGGCGGCGGCCCAGGCTGGCTTGCGGTCATCAAGAATCCGCAGGTGAAGGGCGTGGTGGCCTTCGAGCCCGGCAGCAACTTCGTCTTCCCTGAGGGCGAGGCTCCGGCGCCCATCGAGGGCAGCGACGGGCCGCTTGCGGCCAGTACCGTTCCCCTGGACGACTTTCTGCGCCTCACCCGCGTGCCGATCATCATCTACTATGGCGATTTCATTCCCGAAACCCGCTCCGACAATCCCAACACGGACGCCTGGCGCACGCGCCTGGCCATGGCGCGCCTCTGGGCCGAGGCCGTCAACCGCCACGGCGGCGACGCCGCGGTGGTGCATCTGCCCGAGCAGGGAATACGCGGCAACACGCACTTTCCCTTCTCGGACCTGAACAATCACGAAATCGCCGCGCACATGGCCGCCTGGCTGCACGAAAAGAAGCTCGACTAGCCCTGCGCGTCAAAAGCCCGCGAATCTTTCCCGGGCCGGGAACGTCCGGAACGTCCCGGCCCGCGGACCGCGCCTCAGGGCGCGGCCCGCATCCAAAAAGGAGAACAGACCATGAACACTGAAAAAGAGCGCAGAAGCTGGCTTGTCACCGGCTGCTCGTCCGGCCTTGGACGGGCCCTGGCCGAAGCCGTCCTCGCCAGGGGCGACTGCTGCGCCGTCACGGCCAGGCGTCCGGAAACCCTCGCCTCCTTCGCGGAGCGCTGCCCCGGGACGGCCCTCGTCCTGCCCCTGGACGTGACCAGCCCGGAGAGCATGGACAATGCCGTGCGCGCGGCTCTGGACCGCTTCGGCGGCCTGGACGTGCTGGTCAACAATGCCGGCTACTGCCTGCGCGGAGCCGTGGAGGAATGCTCGGATGCCGAGGTGCGCCGCCAGTTCGAGACCAACTTCTTCGGCACGGTCGGCATGATCCGCCGCGTGCTGCCGGCCATGCGCGCCGCCCGCAGCGGCGCCATCGTCAATTTCTCCTCCATCGCGGCCCTCTCCACCTCCGAGGGCTCGGCCTTCTACGGCGCCTCCAAGCTGGCCGTGGAGGGCATGTCCGACGGCCTGCGCAGGGAGGTCGGCCCGCTCGGCATCCGCGTGATGGTGGTCGAGCCCGGCCCCTTCAGGACGCGCTTCTTCGAGGCCCTGGACATCAGCGCGGGCGATCTGGCCGACTACCGCGGGACAGCGGGGCGGCGCAAGGTGCG
>JAUNSE010000110.1 GCA_030539415.1 Desulfovibrionaceae bacterium | reverse complement strand
CTCTTCGGCGGGGACGGGGACGACACTCTCTACGGCCTTGCCGGCGACGACTTCCTGGACGGCGGGGCAGGCGCCGACAGCCTGTACGGCGGCGAAGGCAACGACATCCTGGTCTGGGACGCCGACGATCTCGTCATAGACGGCGGCGAGGGCACGGACATGCTGGTCAGCTCCGACACGGCCATGCCGTCCCTGGCGGATCTCCTGGACGGCACCGCGGACGGCCCGAAGGTGACCGACATCGAGATCCTGCTCAAGGGCGACGCCCTGGCCGGCGTCGAAAGCCGCCAGGACGTGCTGGACGTGCTTGCCGGCGCCGACGCCTCCCTGGACGAGGACGAAGGCTCCATCACCCTGGGCGAGGGCTGGAGCAGCGTCTCCGGCCCGGCCGGGGGCGACGGCGCCCAGACCCAGGTCTGGCAGTACCAGGGCCAGGACAGCACGCTCACCCTGGAGACCACGCTGCAGGTCACCCAGGAGAGCGGCACGGTCGAGGCGGCCGTGCTCGTGCTGAACACCACGTCGGTCTAGAGCGGCTGGCAGGGAACAAGGAGGTACCCAACCATGATTGCATGCCCGAGATGCTCCGCGCAGGAGATATACAAGAACGGCCACCGCAACGGCCGGCAGTGCTATCTGTGCCGCAGCTGCGGCTATCAGTTCACCAACCTGGGCTACCGGGAGCGGCCGGTCTGGGAGAAGCTGCTCGCGGCGCTGCTCCACGCCGTGGGCGTCTCCCCGGCCGAAATAGCCACCCTCTTCAAGACCTCCATCTCCTCGGTCCTGCGCTGGCGCGTGTCCGGCAGGGGCAGGGCCGAGGAGCGCGAGCCCGTGCGCGACAAGCCCGTGGTCCTGGGCATCAGCAAGCTCAGGCCCATGCTGGACGACGCGCTGCTCGAGAGCGGCGGCTCGCGGCCCGTGGTGCTGATCGTCGACGAGAAGCACGAGGACCGGGTCGTGGGCGTCATCATACAGGACTGATCCCCTCATTTCAGGCCGCACCGCTCCGCGGGGTCCAGCTGGACTCCTGACCCCGCGGGCGCGCGGCCCTGCTCCCGGCTGGCAGGGCCCTTCTTCCGGCACAAGGCCGGGGAGGGGCCCTCTGCTTTTTGGGAGCCGGTTAAGAGGGTGCGGGAGGCTGCGGAGGGACTTTCTGTCAGGCTTGCCTTTTGACCCGCTCCGTGTACTGTTGCCTGGTTGACCTGCAGGAAAAGATCGGCTCCTGACGGGCTTTTGTCCTTTTTGCGCGGAGAGCGCCGGGAGGGGAGGGCGTCCGCCGGGATCGGCCGGCAGCCGGCGGCTGCCCGCAGGATCCCGCGCCCGGCGTTCACCCTCAAGCCCTGTCCCGCATGATTCGACTGAGACAAGCCGCGGCCGCTCCGATCGCGGGGCGGGCCGTCCTCCGATCCTTCCGGCCTCCGTAGGCCTGCGCCCATCTGTCCGGCGGCGCGAAAAGACCGGCAGGCTCCGCCCTCTTTCCGTGGAGCCCGTGCCGGAGACAAACCCCGCTCCGCTTGATCGGGCCGCCCTGCGCGGGCGGCCCTGGGCCGGTGCGCGCAGGCGCTTCCCGCACGGGATGCGGGCTGCCCGCGGCATCGGATGAGACAGAAGAGCGATTCGCGCGCAAGACCGGAATGACATGGCCGGAAGCGGCGGAAGACGCCGCGGAGCAGGGGCGGAGAGGGACGCGGCGGGCATCGTGAAGCGGATGCCCGAAGTCCCGCGCCCGGGTGCGGCGGGCGGCATGGCCCGCGCCACCCCCATGATCCTCCCCGTTCCGGGGAAAGACCGCCTGAAGGGAAAGAATCATGACAGACCAAGCATTCGCATTAAGGATTACGGCATGGAAAACGTTTTCGGATACATACGGGTTTCCAGCATCGATCAGAACGAGGGGCGGCAGCTCGCCGCCTTCGCGGAGAAGGCCATACCGAAGGACCACATCTTCGTGGACAAGCAGTCGGGCAAGGACTTTCTGCGCCCGCAGTACCAGGCGCTGCTCAGGCGCCTGCGTCCGGGAGACCAGCTCGTGGTCACCAGCATCGACCGGCTCGGCCGCAACTACAAGGAGATACAGCAGCAGTGGCATGTGCTGACCAGGGAGAAGCAGGTGGACATACTTGTCCTGGACATGCCGCTGCTGGACACAAGGCGGGACAAGGACCTGCTCGGCACCTTCATCGCCGACCTCGTGCTCCAGGTGCTCTCCTTCGTGGCCCAGAACGAGCGGGAGAACATCCGCAGGCGCCAGGCGGAGGGCATAGCCATCGCCAAGCTCAACGGGGTGCGCTTCGGCCCGAGGCCAAGGCCCGTCCCGGACAATTTCCCCGATGTGCTGCACAGCTGGCGGCAGGGGGAAATCTCCCTGAGCGAGGCCGCAAGACGCACGAATATGGCCAGATCCACGTTCAGAAAGAAGACCAGATTGCACGAGAGCAATGCATCTTCCAATGGCTAGCAAAGTCTACTTTTGCGCCAGACGCTTTCTGAACGCATTACCCGTCAGTTTCAAGGTTGACAGAATGCAGTTTTTACGTTTTCTTGCACCCCGGGAGGGTTGGCGCAGTTGTAGACTTCTACGGCTCCCCTCTCCCGCCCGCTTTGTCCGCAAGGCGCCGGTATTGCTTCATATCGGCCCGGCCGCGGAAAAGTGAGGAAACAGGCTGCGGGAAAGGAGGAGCGCGTGATGTATGGCATAGCAGTCGGCCGGAGCAGGGCCCGGGCCGAAAAAGCCGGCGCGGGTGCTGCTCCGGCCAGGAAAATCGGCCGGCGCGGGCCGGCCGCAGGAGAAGCGGGATGCACAAGGCCGGAACAGACGCATTTCCATGTGAATGAGCCAGCAGTTTGGAACAGGCTTCTTCATCTGCCGCGTCCGGCGAAGAAAATGAGATGACAAAGCGGCGGAACTGCAGGAAATGCCCGGATCCGGACGGTCCGGAGCGGGCGCCGTTCGGCCGCGGCCCGATGTCGGGCGCCCGGGGCGCGCCGGGTGCGCAGCGAAGGAGAAGAGGGAGGCTGGAAAACCATGATCACGTGCCCGAGATGCGGCTCGCAGGCGATTTACCGCAACGGACGCCGCGCCGGCAGACAGTGCTACCTGTGCCGGGAGTGCGGATTTCAGTTCACCAATCTGGCCTACCGGGAGCGGCCGCTCTGGGAGAAGCTTCTGGCCGTCACCGTGCACGCCATGGGCATCTCGCCGTCCGCCATAGCGCGCCTGTTCTGCACCTCCACCTCGTCGCTCGCCAGATGGCAGACGCAGACCTGGGCCCCGGGAGACGAGAAGCAGCGCAGGGACATGCCCGCGGTGCTGGGACTGAGCCGGATAGCGCCCCTGCTGGAGGCCGCCGGCATCGAGGAGGACGGCGAGAGGCGCGTGCTGGTCATCGTGGACGAGAAGAACGCGAACAGGGTGGTCGGCGTTATCGTGCGCGAGTGATGCGGGAAGTCCCCGGGGGGTGTCCGCCCGGTCCCGGGCGGCGCGGGGCGCGGCCGTCAAGTCGGCGGCGCCTGTCCGGGAAGGCATGGAAATGCCCGGAAAAGAGAAAATCATGACATCATTGTCGTGAATCTGTACAAGAGTGCGCTTTGAAAAACACTGCATTCTTTTTGTAATGACATCGTTCTGCAGGGAGAAGGGAATGATTGTGCGTCAGATCCGGCGAGAGGAAATGATGAATACCGCAGCAACGATAAAAGGGCCGACAGGGAACTGCAGAGGAGTGACTGTGATGAAATGGAACTGCACAACGGCACCAACAAGATCTGCCGCCATGCTGATTTTAATGCATGAATGCGGCATTCTGACAGAACATATATTTCAGGTGGTTTATTCTTTTTAGAAATTGAGTTAGAATTTTTCCTGTATGAATATTGCTCTTGCGCTTTGCAATTATTTTCATTACGTTATCCCGCGGTAACGATACAATTCAATACTGTCCGTTCGCTCCCCCCTCCCTCTGCCCGAAGGAGGCGGCCCCGGACCGCCCAGGCGGATCCGGGACCGGATGAATCAGAACCCCTTGAATAGGCGCGCCGCCAGCGGCGGCCACCCCCCGATGCGCCCTGACTGCCGCGCGAAACACGCGGCCCTGACTCCGGAGAGCTCAGGCCTCTCCCCGCCGGGCCGACGGGTGCGCGACGGACCGGAGGAACAAGACCACATGATCAAATGCCCCAGATGCGGCTCGCAGAATGCGACCAAGAACGGCCTCCGCAGCGGCCGCCAGTGCCACATGTGCAAGAACTGCGGCTATCAGTTCACCACCGAGCAGCGCAGGGTTAGGCCGGTGGCCGACAAGCTCCTGGCCGTGCTTCTCCGCAAGCTGGGCGTGCCGGTGGAGGAGGTGGCGGAGATGTTCGACATTTCCACCGCCTCGGTCTTCAGATGGAGCACGCTCGCGCCGGACAGGATGTACAGCGGCCCGATCCTCAGGACCGGCGCCGTCAGGGTGGACATCAGCGAGCTTATGCCCGCGCTGGAAAAGGTCGCCGTGCCGGACGACGACGGTCAGACGGTGGTGGTCCTGGTGGACGGCAGCGACAGGGACCGCGTGGTGGGCGTCATTCTGCAGAAGCCGGAAGCGCCCGCGCGGGACGCGGCGGACGATGCCGGCGACCGCGGCGAGGAGCCCGGAGACTAGGCTGGCGGCAGCGGCGCCGCATGCGGGCCCGGCAGGCCGGGCCCCGGGACCGCTCCGCGCCCCTGAAAGGAGGTCCGGCCGAGGCCGGCAGGGACGGCTCGCGCGCGTGTCCCGGAGAAGACGGGCAGGCGCGGGTCCGGTCTGGCAGCCTGGCGGCTGGCAGCCGGGCAGGGCTGCGGCATGTCCGGGGCGGCCCGGAGAACACTTGAAGCGGTCCCGGGAACAGTCCCGGGGCAGAGCAGGACAGCGGGCCGGCGGACAGCTGGCCTGCGGGAAGCGGCTGGCACATGCCGTCCGCGCCGCGGCGCCGGGCGCGTCCTGGCGAAGGCGTTTTTCTTCACAGAGCATGGGCGGGCGGCGCGGACTGTCGCGGCGGCGCCGGTCTGCAGGGCGGCATTTTCTCCTCCGGCCGGAGGGGGAAGCGCTGCCCTTTTTTTGCAGACAGTCCCGACCGGAGACGCGGAAAAAGGATGAGGAAAACCGGGGCGGCAGTTCGCGCGGCAGCGCGGATCGGCTGCGGCAGGACGGATCCGCCGGACAGGAGCGGGTGCGCGGGCTTCTTTCTGTCAGCATGAAAAATATGCGTACTGAAAATACATAATAAAAAAATGATCAGGAAATATTCGGGAAACAGGTACGTAAAAACCATATAAAACATGAAACAGTGCATGAAAATGATCCAAGACGGCAAAAACAAGAAGATAACTCATTGAATAATTCCAGTAAGAAAGACATTATTTGATGAGAAACTGAGATCTGCTTGCCTTGAAAGATGTGTTTCGTTAGTATGGGTCAATTCTGTCAGCGATCCGCCCGCCGGGCCGATCCTGTGCTTCTGCCGGGAGCATCCCGGCCGGAGGGCATGCGGAGAGCCGGCGCAGGCGGGGACAGCTGTCATTCGGGCGGGCGCGTGTGCGGTAAGGAACAGTGAAGCGGCGCGGCCCGAAATCATTCACCTTTCGGAGGAGCAATGCAGACAAGAGGAGCAATGGGGTACCTGCTCGGCAGGTACAGAGCGGTTCTGAGAAAATGCCGTCTTCTGAATGTCTTCGGAACGCTGGCCATGGCGGCCATGCTGGCCGGAACGGGGACTGCGCAGGCCGCATCCAGCATCACGGAATCCGCTACCATCACCGCGGACACGACCGTGACCATGGATGCAGCCGCCGAATCGAGCAGTTCGCGGCTGGCGGGCATCATTGCCGAGGGCGGCGAAATCGCCGTGTCCACGGAGGACGGCGCGACGCTGACCATTACGAACAGCGAATCTTCCACTTCGGGCCAGCGCTTTTACGGCGCGGCCGTGACTGACGGCGGCAGTCTGGCGCTCGACGGAAGCCTTGTCTTTGACCTGGCCGCGAGCGAGGACAGCATGCTTGCGCAGCAGGCGGCCGCCCTCCACCTGGAAGGCGGCTCTCTGACGGCCGAGGGCAGCGACATTGACGCATCCGCATCGGGCTACTATGCCTATGGCGTCGAGGCCGGAAGCAATTCAGACGTTTCCTTCACTGATGGCACAACGGATATTGAAATTTCCACCACGTACTATGGCGCCGGCATCAGTGCGCAAGACGGGTCCAGTGTCACGTTGAGCGGCACCATATCTGTCACGGCAAACGGAGATTCGGCGGACGATGTCAGCGGCATCCAGACAGGCGGAGGAGGCGAGATTTCCATTGACGGCGATGTGACCGTCAAGCTCACCGGCAGCGCCACATACATGACTGGCGTGTGGGGCAGCAGCTCCGGAACAGAAGCAAGCAGCATCAGTTTCAGCGGGGCACTGACGCAGATCATCATTGATGCGGACTCCTCCTGGGAAGCATACGGAGTGAGCAACTACAATTCACATGGCACGACAATGACATTCGACGCCGACGAGACAGTCATCAGCGTGACCAACCGGACAACAGATTCGGGGGACTGGACTCTGGCCTATATGGGGCATCAGTCCACAACCACCATTACCGGCTCTGCGTCAATAACAGTCGATGGCGGCGCCGGGGATGCCTTCGGCGTGAACCTGCAGTGCGACTACGGCAATACCTATGACACGCTGCTCACCTTTTCCGGAGAGACGACAAGCGTGGAAGTGAGCAGCGCCAACAGTGTCCGTGCTCTCTATTCTTCCGGCGGACCCGCCACGCTCAGCTTCACAAACGCCGAAGGCACGGTGTCCGTCAAGGCCACGTCCACCGGCTACTACGCCTGCGGCATTGTCGCGCAGTATG
>JAUNSE010000109.1 GCA_030539415.1 Desulfovibrionaceae bacterium | reverse complement strand
CTCGGAGCAGGGCACGGCCTCGAGCAGGGCCAGGGGATAGGCCCTGAAGCCGCTCTGCATGTCGGAGACGGAAAGGCCCGTCTGCACGAACATCCAGAAGGAGGAGAAGCGCCGCCCGAAGCGCGAGCTTTTCGGCACATTGGGCACGGAGAAATCCCTGGCGCCGATGACAAGGGCGCAGGGTGTGCTGCGCACCGCCTCGAAGAAGGCAGGCAGATCGTCCGCGCTGTGCTGGCCGTCCGCGTCCATGACGATGACATGGGTGAAGCCCATGGCGCGGGCCTCCCCGGCGCCGCGGCGTATGGCCGCTCCCTTGCCCCTGTTGGCCGGCTGGGCGATCACGGTCACGGGCAGATCGGCCAGCTGCGCCGGGCCTCCGTCGGTGGACCCGTCGTCCACGACCAGCACGTCGGGACAGCGTTCCAGAGCCGCGAGCACGACCGCGCGCAGCGTGCTCCCGGGATTGTAGACGGGCACCAGCACGCAGCAGCGTATGTCCTGGGAGAGCCGCATCAGCGCACTTCCCCCTGCTTCCAGCGTTCCATGAAGGCGCGGTACCAGGCCGGCTGCTCGAGCAAGAGCTCGCCGTCCAGCGTCATGAAGAGCTGCGCGGATTCGGCTCTGGTCATGACCTGGCCGTCGGCGTCGCTGATGACATAGGCAAAATCCATGCGCGCGCCCTCGCTCCACAAAAGCTTCGCCGTGATGGTGTAGACCTGCTCGTAGCGGAGCGGACGCACGAAATCGATGCTCAGATGCTTCAGGGGCGTCATGAAGCCCTGGGCGTGGAAGTCGGTGTAGGCGATGCCGTAGCGCCGCCCTATGGCTTCGCGCCCGTCCTCGAGCCAGCTCGCGTAGCAGCCGTGCCAGACAATGCCCATGGGATCCAGCTCGCCGAAGCGCACGCGGCGTTCGCACGAGGCCTCAAGCGGGGCAATGGCGTCGGGATTCAGCAATCTGCTTCTGCTGCGCATGGTGTACGTCCTTGAAAAGAGAAATCGAGGGAAATGGAAGAGAATGAAAACGCCGGGCAGTGTCAGGCTTCGGGGGCAAGCAGCGTCATGACCGCGGCCTGTTCCGAAGCTGCGGCGTCTTCCCGACCGCTGTCCGCCGCGGGAGGCAGCACGAGGATCGCGCAGTCGAGGCGCCCCTTTCTGCCGGGTGAGAGTCTGACAAGCAGTTCCTCGCCCGGACCGATCGGGCGCGTGCACTTCACCCGGGCGAAGCCCGGCTGCGCGTCGGAGCCCGCGGCCTTCTGCCACAGCAGTCTGGCCATGACGAGCTGCACGGCGGCCGGCAGCACGGGATTGCCGGGGAAATGTCCGGCAAAGCCCGGAAAGTCCGGGCCGGGGCGCAGGCGCCATTCCCACACGCCGCCGTTTTCGGTCATCGGACCGCCGCAGGCCAGCAGGGCATCAGTAATGGAGAGACTCATGGGAACTCCTGACAGGTTTCCGGATGAAGCGGGGCCGCGCGTCAGCGCGCCGCGGCCCCGGACAGGGAAATTTCGCCGATATCGCCGCTGTAGGCAAGAGCGCCCGATGTCTGGTCCAGACGCCAGCCTGCCGGCAGATCAGCCTGGGAGAGGGACTCCGCGCGGCGCAGCCGGCCGAGCGCCGGCAGCGCTTCACGCAGCAGAGCGCCCAGAGCGGAGAGCAGACGCTCCGCGCCGGGCGCGCGGGCAAGGTCCGTCCGCACTGCGCCCGTGGCCGGATCAAGACGGCCGTGGGCCAGCAGCACGCCCTGCTGGGCCATGAGGGCCAGCCTGAACTCGTCTCCGCCAGCGGCCGAGGGCCTGCGGTTCAGAACGCCCTGCACGGGGAGCTCTCCCGCGCCCAGGCGCATCTGGCCGCTGAAGGGAATGACGGAAAAGTCGAGATCCGCGGCTGAAAGCGGCGTCCTGACGGCATGGGACGCCTGGCAGGCGGCGCAGAGCGCGAGCAGGAGCAGCGCGGCGGCGAGGCGCAGAAAGAGAGGCGCGGAGCGTCGGGGAGATTGATTCCCGGGCCGGACCGGAGGATTGGTGTGCCGCGTCATATGCCGGCCTCCCTGCCGCCGGATGTGTTTTCGGCCGGGGCGGCCTTTGCGTAGAGCAGCGGAACCAGGAAGAGAGCCGCCGCCAGCTCGGTCAGCAGGCCGGCAAAGATGACAAGACCCATGGAGCGCAGGGCCGGATGGTCGGCAAAGGCCAGCAGGCCCATGCCCAGAAAGGCTGTGATCGAAGAGAGCACGACGGCCCGGCGCACGCCCGCCTCGCGTCCGGTCTCGAGCGTGTGGGTGATCATGATGCCGTGGTCCACGGCCAGGCCCACGACAACGGGCAGGGCGGCGAGGGACGCCAGGGAGAGGGGGATGTCCAGCAGCCTGAAGAGGGCGAGGGCTGCGGCGAGACTCAGCAGCGGAGGCATGAAGACCACCCAGACGCGGCCCGGTCTGCGCAGAAAGAGCATGAGCAGCGCCAGAACCAGGGCGCCGGCCGCGCAGAGCAGGCGCTGCTCCTCTCCGAACTGGGCGGCCATGCGCTCCTCGAGCAGCGCCGAGGAGAACAGACCGGCCCGGCCATTCCAGGCGGCGGGGAAAAGTTTTTCAGCTTCGGCGGCCGCGGCCTGCACGGAAGTCCGGGGCGCAAAGCTCACCAGGGCGCACCAGCCGTCGTCCGCTCTGCGGAAGAGGGCCAGTCCGGCCATATCCTCCATGCCCATGCGGGCCAGCAGGCCGGAGTCCGGTCCCAGGGCTTCCGGCTCGCGTGCCGCGGCCGCGAGGAAGGGAGCGAAGGCCCCGGCCGAAAAGCCGGTCCGGGCCGAGGCCAGGGCGAGATTGTGCTCAATCAGCCCGCGGTTTTCCGCAAACCACCGCTTCCAGCGGGCGCAGTTTTCCCGCGCCTCGGCCTGGGTCGGCAGAAAGTCCGACGGAGCCGTCACTTCCGTGAAGCCGGCGGCTCTGAGCGCGGCGGCGTACTGCCGGCTCATGAGCAGGGCCTCGTCCCGGCTGCCGGCGGCGAGCGCAGCGGCAAGGCCGGTGTCCAGCCGCCAGAGGGCGCGGATGGCCTCGGCGTCCCGCATGGTGCGCCCGCTCTCCGCCTCGAGATGGCGGGGGGAGAAGTCAAAGTCGGCGCGGGTCAGCAGAAGCGCGCACAGGGCGGCGAGCAGGATGCAGACGGCAAGGGCGGCAGATGCGCGGGGTGCGCGCGGCTCGCGCGCCGGACCGGATCCTGCGCGGATGTTTTTGGGCGCGGTGAAGCGGGGCAGCCAGGGCAGAAGCAGGACGGCCATGGCAAAGCCGGCCGTGAGCGCGGACACGGAGAAGAAGGCCGTCTGCCTGAGCGCCGGCAGGGAGGAGAGGAGCAGGACGGCGAAGCCCGAGACATTGAGGGCCCAGCCCTGGGCCAGAGGCGGCAGCAGGGTCGCGTACAGCGTCCGCTCGTCGTTCCCCGAGCGCAGGGCGAAGTGCATGTGCACGGCATAGTCTTCGGACAGGCCCATGAGGCCCGCGCCGAAGCCCAGCACCAGACCGGAGGCGGCAGGCCAGACAAGCGAGGTCGCGGCCACGCCGGCCAGGGCCGAGTACGCGGCCGTGAGCAGGATCCAGCCCGCGCCGAGGGAGCGGGCCAGCAGCAGGTAGGCCAGGGCGAAGCCGGCCAGGGAGAACAGCGCCGTGCGCTCGATGTCCGCCCTGATGACCCTGGCGTTGACGGCGGTGTGCAGGGGCGCGCCGGACAGCCGGAGGCGCGCGGCGCCCTCGGCGCAGACACCGTCCCTGTCCGCGCCGGCGGCCGAGAGCACGGCAACGACAAGTTCCGTGGAGGCATCTGCGTCCAGCGCGGGCCTTGCCGGCGCGAGCATGAGCAGCGTATGGCAGCCGTCCGCGCTCACCGGGCGGGAGGCGGACGGAGAGAAGAGCGGGGATGTCGGTTCGGGCAGCCGCTCGCGCATGAGCGTGCGCAGACCGAGAGGGTCGCCGCGCACCCAGGGGGCGGCGGCAAGGCCGGCAGGTCCCCGCAGCAGCTCGCGTCCCTGCCGCAGACTTTCCTCGAGCCTGTCCGGATGCAGGGCAATGCCGGCTTCCCGCTCCATGGCGGCGGTGAAGAAGGATGGCAGCAGGGCCAGCATGAGATCCGGCGTCATGAGGCCTGCCTGCGGGCGGACGGAGCGGGCAAGTTCCGGGGACACGGCCGCCTCGATGCGGTCGGCGATCGCCATGGCCTCTTCCGTGTCGCGGGCTTCGACATCGACAAGAAGCAGTCCCGAGGCCGGCGACGTTTCGAGCAGCTCGGCGCCGAGACGCGCCTCGGCGTCCGTGTCGGGCAGAAAGACCGCGCTCGATCCGTTCAGGCGCAGGCCGGAGAGCTGCAGCGCGCAGAGCAGGGCGAGAGCCAGGGCGCAGACAAGGACGGCCGCGCGGTGCCGCGAAAGCAGGCCGTGCAGTCCGGCGGAAAGCCTTTCCGGCAGCCCTTCGGGTCGAGTGTCCCCGCGCCGGCTCATCTGCGGCAGTCTCCGGAGAGCCGCTCGTTGCGGCGCTCGATGTCGAAGGCGATGACCGTGCGCCCGCCGTCGGTGCCGCTGAAGCGCAGTTCGGCTATGGCCGAAAAGTCCGGGACGAAAACCAGCTCAATGGAGCTGAAAAGCCTGCTCTCGCCTCTGGGGACAAAGAGCAGGGCCAGGTCGGAGCTGCCGGTGCGGATCTCGTACTGCCGGCGCAGGCTTTCGGTGTCGAAGGCGATCCACTGCAGAATCTGGGCGGTCATGCCGTCGAGCATGCGCTTCTCGGCCGCAGAGGGGGCGCGGGCGTCCTGCCCGGACCAGAGGGCGGCCCTGTCGTTCTCGAGCGCGAAGCCCGAGCGCTGCGGCTCGCGGTACTCCCAGAAGACATAGGGCTCCTTTCTGTTTTCCAGAGAGAAGCAGAATCTGCCCGAGGATGTCAGAGGCACGTCCAGAAAGTCGAAGGTCGAGGTCTGCCTGAAACGGGCCTCGGCGCTTCGCGTCCGGGCAAGCCCCTCCCTGGCCTTTTCCGCAAGTCCGAGCGCGGCCTCGCCGCTGCCGGCGGATGCGTCCGCGGCGGCGCTGGCGGGGGAGGGCAGCAGGACGCAGGCCGCGGCGCACAGGAGAAGGCACCCGCGGACCGGGCGCAGAAAGGGGAGGGTGCGCCCGGCGAAGGCGGCGCGGAGTATGGACGGACGCAAGAGCTGCTCCTAGGGAATGTAGATTTTGAACCGGCCTTCGGCCATGGGCGCGCCATCGCGCGTCACGCGCGCGGCGGCCACCCAGACCCGGCCGACCACGGCCTCGACTCGGCACTCGGCCTCGAGCCTGTCGCCGGCGCGCGCGGCCGGGCCGGTTCGAAACTCGCTCACCGCGGCAAGGTAGCCCGCGCCGGAAGCCTCCCGGCCCTCCAGAGCCGCGAGATGCCCCATGCCGGCCGCGAAGCACTGGGCCATGACCTCGAGCAGCATCTCCGGACAGAGAACGCCGCCGACCACGTAGGGCGAGTCCGCGGGCACGGTCACATGGGAGGCGAACAGCTCCCTGTCCGCATGGTCGAGGCCGTCGATCATGCGGATGGGAGGCTCATGCGGAAGAAAAAGCTCCGCGGAATGCAGGTCATGTCCGGACATGCCGTGGCGCCCCGCCCTACAGAGTCCGGGCCAGATTGCGCCTGATGGCCGATTCCAGCTCCTTCACCCAGTTGTTGTAGCCGCGGTGTATCTTGCGGCCTCCGGAGCCGTCGGAATACTTCATGGCCTCGCTGGCCACGTACTGAATGGTGATGCTGCCGGTATTGTAGGCAATGTCCACAGTGGCGCTGTGCACGCCCTTGAAGCGGTAGGTGGCCCGGATGACGGAGTCGGTCTTCCTGTCGATGTTCCAGCCGCAGGCGGAGCAGGCGTCCATGACGGCCTCCTGCACCTTCAGCAGATCGACCTGGCCGCTGCCCGGCGCGTGCACGGAGATCTGCGGCGTGTACATGTGCTTCACGTTGAAGGCGCAGCCCGAGACGAGGACTGCCGAGAGCACGAGGACGAAAAGAGCGGCGAGTTTCAGATTCTTCATGGCTTTTTCCTCATTTGTCCGCCGCGCGGCCCGCTGCCTGGGGCCGCGGCGCGAAAGGGCGGAGTTTTTCCTCGTAGAGGGAGCGGACATGCCTCATGAGCGCGCGGTGGGGCACAAGCTCCCGCCTGAAGCGTTCGTACTCCTCCGGCATGACGGCCGGCAGAAGTTCGAGTTCGAGCGTGCCCGGCGTGAGCAGCAGGGAGTCCGGGGGCAGCAGGCGGCCGCTGTTCTTCACCACCATGGGCACGAGGGGAAGGTTCAGGTCCAGCGCCAGCCTGAAGGCGCCGGTGTGGAATCTGCCGAGCTCCCCGGTCCTGGAGCGGCTTCCCTCGGGGTAGAACATGAGCGAGGCGCCCTCGGCGACGCGGTCGAGGCAGGCCTGGCGGATTTCCTCCACCGACCTGCCCTCGGCCTCCACATAGCCCGCCGCGCGCATGCAGGCAGTGAAGAGCACAAGGCGCCGGAAGGGCCATGACTTGGTGACCGGGCAGATCTGCGGCACGCTCTGGACGCTCAGCAGATAGAGGTCCAGAACGGACTGATGGTTGCACACAAAGAGGCACGGCTGCCTCTTCAGCCCCTCGTCCGGATTGGCGCAGCGAACCCGCACAATGGGCGAGACCATCCTGAGCGCGCTGCGGCCGTAGAGCCAGGAGGCCTTTCTCGCGAGGGAGCGGGGAACGCGCCCGCCCGAGACGGCCCGGGCCAGCCAGATGAGCCAGCCCAGCGGACAGAGCAGCAGGGACCAGGAGATCAGAATGGCGAAGAAGGCGGCCGAGGCCGCCAGCCGTCTGCCCCTGCTCATGCCTGCGGCTTGTCCCCGCCGGCGGCTGGCGCGTCCGGCTCGGCGGCGGCCGAAGCTTCCGCCTGTCCCTTGAAGCTCACGATGAAGGCGTAGAGCTCGCCCAGCGTGGTGATGCCGGCCACGGCGCTTCTGTCCGTCAGCTTGA
>JAUNSE010000108.1:3555-7011 GCA_030539415.1 Desulfovibrionaceae bacterium | reverse complement strand
GCGCACGATGATGAAGTCGCCCTTGAGCACGTCGAAGCCCACGCAGCCGGCAATGCGGTCGCCGTCCTTGAGCAGGGCCGCAACCATGAAATTGTTGACGATCTTGACGCCCAGGGCCTTGATGTACTTGGTGAGCTTGGGCTTCACGGTGAAGCCGTGATTGATGTGAATCCACCACGGGCCGGGCTGGCCGAAGCCGATGGAACGCATGTAGGTTCCATCCTCGTTGTGCATCAGCTCGACTTCGGCCTCCTCCAGGGTCTCCAGAGCGGGCTTCATGGCGCGGTACCAGTTGTGCACGACGCCTCTGGAAAGACCGGAGGTGGGGGTCACGTAGTACTTGATCATGTCGTCGAAGCAGTCATGCTCGACTTCGTCCAGGACCGCCATGAAATGGTCGTTGCCGCCGCCGAGACAGCCCGAAGATTCCACGTGCCCCTTGTCCACCATCAGCACGGACACACCGGCCCGAGCCGCGGTTATGGCCGCGCCGCAGCCGGATGCGCCGGAACCGAGAACCAGCACATCGGTTTCGTAGTTGCGTGTTTTGAACTCCATTTTTGCCTCCTGATTCTGACAAAGCTTGGATTTGTGAAAGAATGAGCAAGAAGCGGGCCAAAAACGAAAAGACTGATTTTACAGGAGGTTGGCCGAAGCGCTTTTGTAAAACGAATTTTTCCGAGTGACAGTTAATGACATTCTGGGTGTTTTCAGCTAGAAATCGGACAGCACTGTCCGATTTTCATCGGACAAATCTGTCCTGCGAGCGACTCTGGATATGAACAGCACAATCTCCCGGACCACGGAGTTCATCGAAATCTGCCCCCTGCCCGGCTTTGCCATCAGCATGGAGGGGCTTGTCATCGCCTGGAATCAGGCCGTTGCCAGGCTGACCGGCCTGAAAGCGGAGGACATGATCGGCACAAGGGACCACTGGAAGGCGCTGCGCCCGGACCCGCAGCCGCTGCTCTGCGATGTCATGCTCGCCCGCGCGTCGGGGAATACCCTAGGCAAGCGCCTTGATTCGGCCTGGGAGGGAAACGAGGATGAGGCCTGGGGTATCAAGCGCGTCGAGCGGCCCATTGTCGGGGAAGGCATGATCTTCAGCCAGGCAGGCTTTCTGCGCGATGCCAGCGGCGTCAGAACCGGCGTCTGGCAGATCTACCAGCCGCTCTCTCTGATGCAGGTGCTGGCCCACTCCTCGGTGCTGGACATGGTCCTCTCCAAGATTCCGGATCCCATGGCCGTGGCCGTCAACGGCCGGCTGCTCTGCGTCAACACTGCCTTCGCCGACCTGAGCGGCCTCAAGGATCCCAGGGACGCCGTCGGCCTGCGCGTGGGCAACTTCATCGACGATGCCGACAGGGAGCGCTTCCTGCGCCTCAACGGCAATCAGCACGCGGGCCTTGCTCCGAACAAGACCTACAGCTGGAAGTACAACGTGCACGGCAAGATCAAGCATGTCGAGGGCAGTCCGACCGTCTTCATGCAGGGGCAGGACACCATCCTTGTCAGCACCATCAAGGATGTCACCGAGACCGTGCGCAGGCAGGAGAAATTCGAGCAGGAGAAGCTCCAGCTCGAGGCGGAGAACCGGCGCCTGCTCGAGACCATCGAGCGCCAGTCGCAGATTTTCGTCGGCGAGAGCCCGGCCATGCGGCGCACGCTGGAGCGGGCCGTGCAGCTCTCGAAGACGGACACCAATCTGGTCATCCTGGGAGAAACCGGCTCCGGCAAAAGCATGCTCGCCCGCCTCATTCACGACATGAGCCGGCGCAGCGGCCAGCCCTTCCTGTCCGTCAACTGCGCCGCCATTCCCGAGCAGCTACTGGAGGGCGAGTTCTTCGGCCACGTCAAGGGCGCCTTCACCGGAGCCCTGCCCCAGAAGGTCGGCTATCTCGGCCAGGCCCACGGCGGAACGCTCTTCCTTGACGAGGTGGGCGAACTCAGCCCCATCATGCAGTCGAAGCTGCTCTATGCGGTCGAGCGCAAGAAATACATGCCCCTAGGCGGCAGCAGGGAGCTTGCCTCGGACGTGCGCCTCATCTGCGCCACCAACCGGGATCTCGCCGAAATGCTGCGCAGCGGCGCCATGCGGGAGGACTTCTTCTACCGCATCTTTGTCATCGACATCGCCATCCCCGCTCTCAGGGAGCGCAGAAACGATCTGCCGCAGCTGGTGGACTACCTGTTCGACAAGTTCGGCGCGTCCGACACCTGGAAGACGCTGCCGAACAGGGCGAGGCAAGCCATTCTGAGCTACGACTGGCCCGGCAATGTCAGGGAGCTGCAGAACGTGCTCACCCGCTACATCGTCACCGGCGAACTGCAGTTTGTCTCGCGCCGGAAGGCCAGCCCGCTCGTTCTGCCGAAGGACGCGGACGTCTTTCCCGAGCACGACGAGCATTTCAGCCTGGCCGAGCACCTGGAGCAGGTGGAAAGGGAGCTGATACAGCAGGCTTTGAAGGCGAACAACGGCAGAAAGGACAGGACGGCCGAGGCGCTGGGCATCAATGTGCGCACCCTGCACCGGCGCTGCGTCCATTTCGGCCTCTGAGAATCGGGCAGGATCGGCCTCTCTCCTGTCCGCGCACTCTCCCGCAACTCGGCATGCAAGCATGCGTCATCACATGCAATACGTTCTTCCTCCGCCCCCCCGCCAGACAGGGGGCGGATTTTTCTCTGCCTTGATTGTGCCGGAAACGAAGTTTTTTCTTGACGGACAGGTGCCATCGGGATTAGATATCCCGTTCTCAAGTTGGACCCCGTGCGTCCCCGCAAAGCCAGAGGCTTTGCATTTCGCGGCTTTCATGCCGACAACTGCACGGAAGGAGGTGATTTTCATGCCCGGAGTTTTTCTCGATGACGACAACTTTGATCTGGCTCTCCGCCGTTTCAAGAAGCAGGTCGAAAAGGCCGGCATTCTTTCTGAAATGAGAAAGCGCGAGCACTATGAAAAGCCCAGTGTCCAGCGCAAGAAGAAGAAGGCTGCTGCCAGGAAGCGTCTCCTCAAGAAGATGAGAAAGGCCAACCAGGGATAGTTCCCCGGCCGTTTCCAGGCCAGTCTTCCAAGACTGCCAGTTCAGGGGCGGAGTCCGCAAGGACCCCGCCTCTTTTTTTGTCCTTGTTCTGCCGCGCGTCCGAAGCCCGGCGTCCGTCGCGCGGCCCTGATGCGGCCGCGGAGGTGTCCTGAACTGCCCGAAACTGCCCGAAACCGTCCCGGGCGGAGCCGCACGGCGCGGGAGGCGCCCCCGACACTTGCGGGAGCGGCCGCATCCATTTAAAAAATCCTCACCGCGTTTTCCGCGCGGCCGGCAATGGCAGCTCGCCCACCAACCTTTCAGCGGACACTTCATGACAGCATTCTTTCTCGCCCCCATGATTGCCGGCATCTGGCTGGCCATCAAGGCCATGACCGGAGGCGGCCCACTTCCCGTGCGCATCGTGCTGGCGGCG
>JAUNSE010000108.1:0-3545 GCA_030539415.1 Desulfovibrionaceae bacterium | reverse complement strand
TCTGCATCACTGTCTCGCAGAGCTTCAACATACAGCGCCATTTCTTCGGCTCCCTGGCCGGACCCGACATTCCCTTCTGGCTCCTGGTCCTGCTCATCTGGTCCTTCTGCGCTCTGGCCATGATCTTTCTCGGCTCGGCCGTCTGGGACCTCCTCTCCCTGATACTGCACGGCATCGCGCGCCTTTTCGTGAAAAAGCCCGCCGCGGACGAAACCGCCGCCCCCCGTTCTGAAAGCAAGAAGGGGAAGGAAGGGACCGCCGGCACCCCGGCCTCTCCGGGCAGGCGCTTCTTCCTGGCGGCCACGGCCGCCTCGGGCATGCGCCTGCTGGTGCCCGCCGGCGCCGCGGCCTCGGCCGTCGGCGTGCATGCCGCCGTCACCCTGCCCAGGCTGCAGGAGTGGGAGGTCTTCCTGCCCGCCCTGCCCCGCGGCCTGGACGGCCTGCGCGTGGTGCACATGGCCGACCTGCATGTGGGGCCGCTGTGGGACAGGGAGCGCGCCCTGGGCATCCTCTCCATGGTGGAGAAGGCGGACGCCGACCTTGTCTGCCTGACCGGCGACCTGGCCGACGGCCAGCCCGAGTGGCGCTGCGCCGACAACACGCCGCGCGTGGAAATCGCCCGCCTCTTCTCGGGCCTCAAAAGCCGCCTCGGCACCTACGCCTGCACCGGCAATCACGAATACTTCAGCAACTACGCGGCCTGGATGGACGTCTGGACCGGCTGCGGCATGCGCTTTCTGCACAACGAGTGCGTGCCCCTGCAGGGACGCGACGGCAGCGTCCTGCTTCTGGGCGGCCTGAACGATCCGTCCGGCGGCCTGCGCCGGGCCGGGGAGGACCCCTTCGCCGAAGCGCCCGTCTCGGGACCGGACACCTTCCGCCTGCTCATGGATCACCGTCCCTCGGCGGCGGCCGGCAACGCCCGCCGCGGCGCCCAGCTCCAGCTCTCGGGCCACACCCACGGCGGCCAGTGCCCCGGCCTCGACATCGTGGTGGCCAGGGCCAACAACGGCTATGTGCGCGGCTGGTACAACGTGCGCGGCATGGGCCTCTACGTGACCACCGGCGCCTCGCAGTGGTCCGGCTTCGCCATGCGCCTGGGCGTGCCCTGCGAAGTGGCCGTGCTCACCCTGCGCAGCGCGCCCGGCCAGAGCCTGCACACCCGCCTTGCGGGCTGATCATCTTTCTGCATCGGGACAGTTGACAAAACATAGTGTTTTACTATGTAATTGAAGCCGTCCCAAGCGGCAGCGGACACATGTCCGCCCAAAGGAGCCTCATATGTTTGCTTCCATTCTCGACGGCATCGGCGCCACGCCCATGCTGCGTCTTGACAAGCTGGCCGGCAGTCTTCCCGGCAGCGTTCTCGTGAAACTGGAGAGCCGCAATCCCGGCGGCTCCATCAAGGACCGCGTGGCCTACCATCTGCTGCGCGCCGCCCTGTGCGACGGCAGCGTGCAGCCCGGCGGCACGGTTGTCGAGGGCACCAGCGGCAACATGGGCATAGGCATCGCCCTGTGCGCCCGCGCCCTGGGTCTCAAGGCCGTCCTGGCCATGCCCGAGTCCATGAGTCTGGAGCGCCGCAAGCTCCTGGCCGGCTTCGGCGCCGAACTGGTCCTGACCCCCGCCGCCGAAGGCATGAACGGCGCTGTCGCGAAGGCCGAGGAAATCGTGAAGGAGCGCGGCGCCTTCCTGGTCGGCCAGTTCACCAATCCCAAAGCTCCCGAAGCCCATTATGTCAGCACCGGCCCCGAAATCCTGGCCCAGACCGAGGGACAGGTTGCCGCCGTTGTGGCCGGCGTGGGCTCCGGCTCCACCATCATGGGCGTGGGGCGCTACCTGAAAGAACGCGTGCCCGGCGTGAAGGCCGTGGCCGTCGAGCCCGCCGAATCCGCCCTGCTCTCCACCGGCAAGGCCGGCCCGCACGGCATCCAGGGCATCGGCGCCAACTTTGTTCCGGCCATCGTGGACAGGCGCTATCTCGATGCCATCCAGCCCGTGAAGACCCAGGACGCCATCGACACGGCGCGCCGGCTCATGCAGATCGAGGGCATCAGCTGCGGCATCTCCTCCGGCGCCAACGTCTTCGCCGCCCTGCAGCTGGCCGCTCTGCCCGAGTACGCCGGCAGGAACATCGTGACCTTCATCTGCGACACCGGCGAGCGCTACCTTTCCACCGCGCTCTACGCCTAGCGGCTCGGAATTTCCCTCCCTTCCCTCCAGGACAGAGCCCCGCGGGCCGGCCTGCATGCCGGTGCGCGGGGCTTTTCTCATGTTCGGCGCTCTCCGGCCTCCTCCTCGTCCAGAAGTTCCAGAAAGCGGCGTATGCTCTCGTTCGGATGCAGAGGGTAGAGCAGACCGCAGGGCACGCTGTACGACCAGCGCACCGGGATGGTCACAAGAGAAGGGTGTATGCCCCGCCAGCATTCCAGGGTGAGCAGAAGCTTGCCCGCCCGCTCGCAGGCGTTGAAGACCTCGATATCGTAGAAGGCCGAGGTGTCCTCCAGCCGTATGCCCGGACGCGCGGCCAGATCCTGGCGCACTCTGTCCACGGTTCTGGCATCGCCGCGCGCCCCCAGCATGACGGTCTCGCCCTCGAGCTGGTCCAGTGTCAGTTCCGTCTCGCGGGCCAGTCTGTGGGTCGCGGGCACGGCCATGCACAGATGGTAGGAGCCCAGCTGGCGGAAATTGCAGCGGCTGAGCCAGGCGTCCGAGTCGCAGGCCGCCACCAGAAAGTCGAACTTCTCCCCCAGCGCCGCGATTTCGGAGAGTATCCCCTCCCTGTTGTCCTCGAAGGGCACGATGCGCAGGGCGCTGCCGGGCAGCCTGTCGCTGATGCGGCGCCAGAGGTTCATGAACGCCATGCAGGGATTGAGCATGGAGGTGCCGACCCTGAAGACGCGGCTCCCGCTCCCGGCTGCGGCCCGGGCCCGCTCCAGAGCCTCCCTGGAGAAGGCGAAGATTTTCTGCGCGTCCTCGTAGACGGAGCGTCCCGGAGCGGTGAGGCGAACGCCCCGCGTGGTCCGCTCGAGCAGGGTGAGCTCCAGATGCCCCTCCAGGGCGTTGATCTGCTTCATGACGGCCGTGGGCGAAAGAAAGAGCTTCTCCGCGGCCCGGCTGAAGCTGCCGCAGTCCGCCACGCAGACAAAGACCCTGAGCTGGCTGTTGTACATGCTTCCCGTCCCTGCCGGCCCGGCCGGCATCAACCAAAAGTTGATACTCTGTTATCCAATTTGCACTTCTGCGTCAAAGCCGCCTGCGCTAGAAGAAAGGGAAGTGAAAAGCGTCCGCCCGCGCGGACAGACCGCAGCGCATCCGCGGCCGCCCGGCAGCCTGCCCGGCACCCGCGTACAGGAGACATGCAATGAAGACCAGAAAGCTCGGACCGAATCTGACCGCATCCGCCATCGGCATGGGATGCATGGGCTTCAGCCACGGCTACGGCGCCCTGCCGCCCGAGGAGGAGTCCGTCCGCCTCATCCGCCTGGCCCATGACCTCGGCTGCACCTTCTTCGACACGGCCGAAGCCTACGGCCCCTTCGCCA
>JAUNSE010000107.1 GCA_030539415.1 Desulfovibrionaceae bacterium | reverse complement strand
GAATGACTGAAACAGCAAACATCCCATCGCGACTCTCTTGACAGCGGCAGGATTTCTGCTTTCTCCCGCAAAGGAACACGGGAGTTCCTTTGCGGGAGCGCTGGACATTTCTTGAGCGCGGCAACAATGAAGTCACGAGAAAACAGATATGAACATACGGATGCTGATATCATGGCTGGCAACAATTGCTGCAGGGGCAGTCGTGTATGCCGTCGCGCCAACCAATGTCTCTCCGCATTTTCCCATGTACATGGGCTGCACCAGCGCCGCTATCATGGCCTGGGCCACCAATATCCTGCCGGCCACCATTGTGGCCGCCCTGCTGGCCTTTGCCTACATCCTGACCGGCACAGCCGATCCGGCGACCGTGTTCGGCCCCTGGACCACCGTGCTGCCCTGGCTCACCTTTGCGGCGGTAAATATCGGCCTGGCCATGGAGCGCACCAACCTGGCCAAAAGAATGGCCCTGTACTGCCTGAAAATCACCGGCGGCACCTTCAACGGGCTGGCGGCGGGCTTCGCTCTGGCGGGCCTTGTGCTGGTCATCATCCTGCCCTCGGTGCTGGCGCGCGTGGTCATCTGCTGCGCCATTGCCACGGGCATCATCGATGCCCTCAAAATTGATAACCGCTCACGCATGTCTTCGGCCATCATCATGCTGGCCTTCTTCGCGGCATCCGCACCGCTCTTCATGTTCCTGCACTCGTCCGAAGCCTTTATCTGGGCATTTGACATGCTCTTCAAGGATACAGACGTGACGGTTGATTTCTGGGAATACATGCGTCACGGAACTCTCATCAATATTTTCTACTACTTCATGTCTTTCTCTCTTGTCTATGTTGTCCAGGGAAGAGAACAGCTGCAGTTTGGGGAAAGCCTCTCCCGCTTCATCAATGACAGCTTTGCGGAACTCGGTCCCATGAGCCGCAACGAAATGAAGCTGCTCGTCATTGTTCTCGGCGTCATTGCGGGCTTCATGACCCAGACGCTTACAGGCCTTAATCCCGTCTATGTCTTCTGTGTGCTCGCGATTCTCTGCTACTTCCCCGGCATAAGCATTCTGAAGGGTGATGACCTGAGCCGCATCAATCTTTCCATCATGGTCTTTGTCACCGGCTGCATGGCCATCGGTTTCGTTGGCGGCAAGGTGGGAGCCAATGCTTGGGTGGTGGGCGAACTGATGCCCACCCTGCAGAGCATGGGTGACACAAGTGCAACTCTGGCTTCCTACGTCTTCGGTGTGGTCGTCAACTTCCTGCTGACGCCGCTTGCCGCCATGGCTGCCTTCACGCCAGCTTTTGCGGACCTGGGACATGCCCTCAATATCAATCCCCTGCCCATGTTCTATGCCTTCAATTTCGGGTTAGATCAGTATATCTTCCCCTATGAGGCCGTATATTATCTGTATATCTTTGTAACCGGGAAGGTGATGATCCGACATGTCGCCGGAGCATTGGGACTGCGCATGATTCTGGCAGGGCTGTTTGTCGCCTTTATTGCGATTCCCTACTGGAAGTTTATAGACTTGATGTGAAATTTAAAAAGGAAAGAGTTTGCGATGCGGTCAGAGCCTTGAGCCTGACCGCATCGCGCATATTGACAGCAGACCGAAGCAGGGCAACACTCCGTCTGGACGAAAAAGCGTCCCGCCGTTCCTTGAAGAGCGGGCGGCGGCGCTTTCGTTTCAGGGAGGATGAACCATGTTCAGAGAAATGCGCCGGTCCGGCCAGGCACTGCCGGACGAGGAAATCGATGCCGTCCTCGCGAGAGAGTCCCATGGTGTGCTTGCCGTGCAGGGTGACGGGGGCTATCCCTATGCCGTGCCGCTCAATTATGTGCGCGAGGGCGACCATCTCTATTTTCACATCGCCATGGAAGGCCACAAGCTTGATGCCCTGAAAAATTCGGACAAGGCCTCCTTCTGCGTCATCGGTGCCGCGGAACTGGACATGGAGAGGCTGACCACGCACTACCGCAGCGTCATCGCCTTCGGCCGTCTCTCCCTGGTCGCCGACGAGGCCGAGCGCAGGCGCCTGATCCGGCTTCTGTGCGAGAAGTTCGCGCCTTACAGCCACGAAAGATTCGACTACGAGATGGTGCACTACTTCCCGAACATGCACATTCTTGACCTGCACATGGAGCATGTCACAGGCAAGGAAGAAAAAACCATGGCCGCGGAACGCAGAAAGCGCGTTCAGGCATAGCGCGGGGCTGTGCCATGGCCAAGGCGTCCGGCTGACCGGACGTTAAACCGCCGCCGGATCGGGCTCCGGCGGCGGATTGCTTTTTTTCAGGCCGGGCAGCTCAGGCCCGCGGACAGAAAACAGGAAGGCCGGAACTCTCGTTCCGGCCTTCCTCAACATTTGCTGATCTGGCTCCCCAAGACGGACTTGAACCGCCAACCTAGTGATTAACAGTCACCCGCTCTGCCGATTGAGCTATTGGGGAACAACGAAGGGCTTTATATATGGCAGGGGACCGCCTGTCAAGCAAAAACAGAAAAAAAGCTGCAATTTTTTAAACGGCTCTCCCCAGTGCCGCCAGCAGGGCCGCTATTCGGCGATGACGGGCTTTCCGGTCAGATAACGGCGCAGCATGTCCAGCGCCTTGCTTGCGCTGCGCTGCCGCACGGCCTCGCGCCCGGGATATCTGCCCTGGGGACGGAGCGCGTGCACGAAGCATCCGTCCTTCGTGCTCAGGGCCAGCCACACCAGACCCACGGGCTTGGCTTCGGTGCCCCCGCCGGGACCGGCCACGCCGGTGATGCCGATGCCGTAGTCCGCGCCGGACTCGCGGCGCACGCCTTCGGCCATGCTGCGCGCGACCTCGGGGCTCACGGCGCCGTGTTCGGCCAGCATCTTTTCGGGCACGCCCAGAAGCCTGGTCTTGGTTTCGTTGGCGTAGGTCACGAGGCCCGTGCGGAAAACCCCGCTCGCGCCGGCCACATCGGTGATGCGCTTGGCCAGCAGGCCGCCGGTGCAGGACTCGGCCGTCGCCACTTCCTCATGGCGCTTCGCGAGCTCCGCGACCACCACCTCCTCGAGATTCTTCACATCCACGCCGTAGACGACATCGCCGAGCCTGGCCTTGACCTCCTCCACGGTGGGCATGGCCAGGGCCACGGCCTCCTCGCGGGTGGCGGCCTTGGCCGTGACGCGCACGAAGACCTCGTTGTGGGCGCCGATGTAGGTGGCCGCCGTGGGATTGGCGGCCTCGCACAGCTCGCCGAGCTTCATGGCCAGCATGCCCTCGCCGAGACCGAACGTGCGCACCATGAAGGAGACGATGGTGGCGTTGAGGCGCTCGGAAAGAAGCGGCACGGCCTCGTTCAGGAACATGGGCTCCATCTCCCTGGGCGGGCCGGGAAAGAGCATGAAAAGTGTTCCGCTGGAAGCCTCGACGGCCAGGCCGGGCGCCGTGCCGATGCGGTTGCGCAGAGGGGTCGCCCCCTCCGGCATCATGGCCTGGGTGATCTGGTTGGCGCTCATGGGCCTCGTGCCGAAATATTCCTTCAGCTGCTCGAGGCAGACCGGGTCCTCGTAGAGGGACACGCCCAGCACATCGGCCAGGGTCTTCTTGGTCAGATCGTCCAGCGTGGGGCCGAGGCCGCCGGTGACCAGCACAAGCCCGCTCCTGCCCATGGCCTCGGAAAAGGCCTCGGCAAGGCGGCCGGGATTGTCGCCCACAACCGTGACATTGTGAAGGTCAATGCCCAGAGCGGCAAGCTCGCGGCCGAGAAAGGCCGCATCGGTGTTGACGGTGTGCCCGAGAAGAAGCTCCGTGCCAACGGAGATGATTTCTGCCTGCATACAGCATCCTTTGCGGCACCGGCCGGCACGAAGGCGCCGCTTCCGGCTCCGGCCGCGGTTGAAGGGCGGACGGCAGTCCGCGCGCCCGGGCCGCGACCTTCGTCCGATATTCCGAAATGTCTAGAGTTTGGGAAGAAGATCAGCGTAGTCGTTGCTCGAAAAGGACTTCATGAAGACTCTGGCCTTGCGCAGGCTGCCGGAAACGGTCACGACCATGAAGTTGGCGTCCTGCACGGTCACGTAGCCGCTGCTCTCTATGCCCGCGGAGCTGGTGTACCAGAAGGTTCCCTGCCCGTTCTTGACCGAGATGCGCTCTGCTCTGTACTGCTGGGAGAAGCTCTTGGTGATGGTCGCCACATCGGCGCCGCCGTTGGTGCCGATGACCGTGGTCAGCACCGTGTCCCTGTTCTTGGTGGAGTAGACCGAGATGGAGAAGGTGTTGGAGCTGCTGTCCTGCAGACGCTGCCAGCTGTCGGGCATGTCGATGGTGAAATAGTCTGTGGTCAGCTTTTCCGCGCCGGCGGGCGCGGGAAGGCACAGAGCCGCCGCAAGCGCCGCGGCGGCAAGGGGCTTCAGAAGCCTGAAGGAAAGGATTTTCAATGGGTGTTCCTCGCGTTGCATGGGAGCCCTGGGCGGTTGCGCGAGCCTCGATGTCCCGGTAAGGTGATGCAGGCTGTCACGCAGGCGGCGAAGGCTTCACAAGGGGCTTACGCCATCTCCCGCCAAGTGACAAGGGCGCCGGGTGCGGCCGGAAGGGGCCGCGCGGCCGCGTCTGCATCCCGGAGCCGAGACCCGGACAGGGGTGCCCGAAGCATCCGGCACGAAAAAAAGTCTGAATTTGAGGACATCTGTCACAGACATTAGCAAAAAACTATGCTTTAAAAAATTCGTTTGCGTGGAGCCGCCCTGGGCCCCGCGCAAGGAAGCCCGGAGGCAGGGTCGCGCTGCCCCACTGATCCAGCTCATGCATGCCTTTTTTCTGTTTCGGGGGCCTCCCTACCGGTCCCCCGAAACAGGAAAGCCTTCTTTCCGGGCGGGCCGGCCTGCGGAAGCTGAACGGAACAACTTCAGGAGAATGCCATGCGCACTGTCGAATGTCTGCCGGCCGCGAGGCTCTTGCAAATCAAGCGTGTCGCCATGTTTGACGGCGTCAGCGAATCCACGCTTGCGACCCTGGTGTCGACGGCCGTGCTGCAGGAATTTGACGCCCAGGAAGTGCTTGCCCAGGAGGGCGAGGACGCCGAGGCCTGCTACGCGCTGATTCGCGGACTGGTCAAGGTTGTGCACAGACAGAGCAGCGGCCGCGAGCACATCATCCACATGGTTTCCGAGGGCGCCACCATCGGCGAGTCGGCCATGTTCAGGCAGAAGCATTGGCCGTCCACGGCCGTGGCCCTGGAAAAGAGTCTGGTGCTGCGCCTGGAGCGCAAGGCTATGAACGACGCTGCGCGCCAGGATCCCGATTTTGCGGTGCATCTTCTGGGTGTCTTCTCCCTGCGCCTGCGCATGTGCGTGAAAAAGCTCAGCAACCAGGGCATCAACGCCTCGCAGCGCGTGGGCCGCTACATCCTGCACCGGGCCATCATCGAGGACAAGACCACGCTGCGCCTCAAGATGTCCCGCGAGGAGATGGCCAACATGCTGGGCATCACCCGCGAGACGCTGTCCCGCGTGCTCTCCCGCCTCGTGGGCGAACGCATTCTGTCCGTGCAGGGCCGCATCATGACCGTGCTCGACATGGAGGCCCTGCAGAATCTGGCCGACCAGGAATAACTTTCCGCATAGTGCCTGCCGGACCGGGGCCCGCGCAGTCAGGGCGCCCGTTCCGCAAAGTAGGAATGAAAAGGGGCGCCGCGCGAAGACGGTTTCGCGCGGCGCCCTTATTGCGTTCTGCGGTTCGAAAAAGACTACTTTCCGCCGGTGGCTGCGTTTTCGTCCACAACCCAGATGAGGTCACCCACAGGCGGATGCACCAGCTGGGCGGGCAGTTCGGGCTTGTCCAGCAGGTTCAGGGCGCGGTGCAGCACGGAGTGCTTCTCCTTGCCGGTCACCATGAACAGGCAGCAGCGGGAGTTGTTGAGCACGGGCAGCGTCAGGGTCAGGCGGTCGCCGCCGCGCTCGGGCACATACTGGTCGATAACCAGGCGGTCCCTTGTGTAGAGAGCGGGAGAATTGGGGAAGAGGGAGGCCGTGTGGCCGTCTTCGCCCATGCCCAGGAGAATCATGTCGAAGCGCGGGATCTCCCCTTCCTTCAGCATGAATTCCTTTCTGAGCGTCTGTTCGTATTCGAGGGCGGCCTTTTCGGGATCGAGGTCGCCGCGCATGCGGTAGTATGACGTGCAGGGCACGTAGCTCAGCAGCTCCTTGTGCGCGTTGCCGTAGTTGCTGGCCGGATCGTCCGGGGAGCAGCAGCGCTCGTCGGCCCAGAAAACGGAAATCTTGTCCCAGGGCAGGGCGTCCGTCCAGTCCTTGCGGCTCAGCAGCCGGAACAGGGGGAGGGGTGTCTTGCCGCCCGAGATGGCCATTCTGAAGACGCCGCGCTCGGAAACAGCCTCGTCACAGGCTGCCGCCAGTATGTGGGCCGCGCGTTCGGCCATGGCATCGGGATCCTTGTGAATGTGGAGGGAGAGATGAATGGAGCGACTCAGTTGTTGCATGGGCATAGCCTCCTTTGCAGATCGTCGATCAGTATGCCATCAAAGCGCGTCCAGTGGAAGTGCCGCGGGCCGTCCGTCATGGGGAAGGCCTTTTTGACAATGGAGAAATTTTTCTTGTCCGCCGCCAGTCTGCGTCCTCCATGGGCCTGTCAGGTGACGGATGCCCGCCAGTTGCGTGACAGCCGGACGGGTTCGGGCGCGACCCGGCTTCCTAGAGGCGGTCGTCCCGCCTGACTTCGCCGCTGTGCAGGGAACTGCCCTCGAAGGCCCGTTCGGTGCAGGCCAGCTTGCTGTCGAAGACCACTCTGCGCACGCGCAGGGGCGTGGCCGTCATAGGCGCCGAGGGCGGGAATTCCAGAGTAAGCAGACAGACGGAGCCGAAACATCTCGGCAGAGGCGCGTTGAGACTTCTGCGCAGGCAGCGGGCAAGCTGGCGCAGGCAGAAGGCCCGTCCCTCCGGTTCCGAACCCGCCGCCGCGCTCCAGACGCGCACGGGCAGGGCCAGAGCGCTCGAGGAGCGCATGCGGCCGACAGCCAGGGAGGCGAGCCT
>JAUNSE010000106.1:6764-7018 GCA_030539415.1 Desulfovibrionaceae bacterium | reverse complement strand
CCGATGCGCCGCCATTCTGCGCTCAGCGAAAATTTCCCCATCGCAGAAAAGACAGGCCCTCACCTACTCAAATATACTCAAACCCCTCCAAAGGAGAGCTGTCCATGCTGCTCAAAACCGAAGAACTCACCCCCCGCATGATCGGCGGATGGATATTCTCCATCGTCGGCGCGCTCGCCGTCTACTATCTTCTTCCCAGGGACGCGGGGCTCACAGACCCCATGTGCGCCTTCCTGGCCGTCACCGTCTGGGCC
>JAUNSE010000106.1:0-6754 GCA_030539415.1 Desulfovibrionaceae bacterium | reverse complement strand
CCCTCAACGGCACGATGGTGGGCCTGCTTCTGCCCATGCTCTACATCGTGGTCTGCAATGTCCCGCAGAAAGTGGTTTTCGCCCCGTGGCTTGGCGATGTGGCCATCATTGTCATCGGCGGCTTTACCCTCGGCAAGATCATCCAGTCCACGGGCCTCGGCAAGCGCATCGCCCTGACCTGTGTGCAGAAGATGGGCGGCAGCTTTGCCGGCGCCCTGGCCGGCTTCACGGTCGGCGCCGCCATTGTCTCGCCCTTCGTACCCTCGGTCATGGGCAAGGCCGCCATCTTCCTGGCCATCGCCATCTCGCTGTGCGACGCCCTGGACTTCAAGGCCGGCTCAAGAGAGGCCACGGCCATCGTGCTCGGCACCTGCATGGCCGTCGGCGCCACCAATCAGGCCTACCTCACCGGCAACGCCGGCCTCATCATGGGCATGGGCCTGGTGGACAAGGTCATCGGCGTGCAGACCTCGTGGCTCGAGTACGCCAAGTTCAACTTCGTGCCGGCCATGCTCTACACGGCCATGGGCCTCGGCCTCGTGCTGGCCATTCTGCGCAGCAAGGCCGACAAGAACGCCATCCGCGTCACCGCGACGGCAAAGTACAGCGAGCTCGGCGCGGTCTCCGATGCCGAAAAGCGCGCGAGCGTCCTCTTCGTGCTTACCCTGATTCTGCTGGCCACCGACAGCCTGCATCACCTGAGTTCCGGCACGGTGCTGATCTTCATCATGGGCCTCTCCTTCGTGCCCGGCATCGGCCTCATGGACGCCAAGAAGCTCAACTCCATCAATTTCGCGCCCCTGTTCTTCATCATGGGCTGCATGGCCATCGGCTCCGCCGGCGGCTTCCTCAAGGTCACGCAGTGGCTGGCCGCCCAGGTCCTGCCCCTCTTCAGCGGCACGGGCGAGTCCATGGCCGGCGTCATGTCCTACGGCGTTGGCGTGCTGGTGAACTTCCTGCTCACGCCGCTCGCCGCCACTTCGGCCCTGAGCACGCCCATCGCCGAGCTCGGCCTGCAGCTCGGCATGGATCCGCGCGCCCTGTACTTCGCCTTCCAGTACGGCCTTGACAATCTCATCTTCCCGTACGAATACGCCCTCTACCTGTATTTCTACAGCTCGGGCTACATCAATTTCAAGGACATGGTGCTGGTCATGACCATCCGCATCATCGCTACGGGCCTGTTTGTGGCCTTCGTGGCCATGCCCTGGTGGAACCTCATGTCCTAGGCCCCGGCGCGGACCCCGCGCACGGCTGACTTTCAGATCATCCGGACGCCCCGCAGGGCGCGCCCGACAGAGCAGACAACACCCGCGGACAGGCCCGCCTGTCCGCGGGGCTTTCAACAAAGGAGACAAAGCCATGGGCATCACGCTCTACACCGCTCCGGACTGCATCCGCTGCCGCATTGTCAAAGCCTATCTGGCCGACAAGAACATTCCCTACGACACCGTCGACTTCAAGGGCGACGCCCAGACCTTCAACACCTTCTACCGCGCCAACCGCAAGGCCATCTACCGCAATCCCGAGGGTGTGGAATTTCCGCTCTTCTCCGACGGCGAGGTGGTCCGCCAGGGTTCCGGCGAGGTGCTGGCCTACCTGCTGTCCGGCCACGCCATGGAAGGCTGCGTGACCCGCAGCGACATGCTGCACGGCAAGATCTCCGGCCTCTATCCCACCCGCTGCCCCGACGATCAGGAGGACAACTTCGTGACCCTGGTGGAGCGTCTCTCCGCCGGCGGCCTCGAGGTCTGGCTGCAGGTGGACGGCCGCAAGCCCGCGCTGCTGAAGCGCCTGCTGGCCGTGAAGAACGTCCACGTGATTCTGAACGCCGTGGGCGGTCCCGAGTTCACCGAGCAGACCTTCGGCGGCTGCCCCACGAAGGAGGAGCTGGCCGAGTCCATCAGCCTCGTGACCGGCACCCCCGACGGCCTGGTCCGCTTCCTGGCCATGCCCAAGGAAAAGGACGGCGCCTGGATCTGGGCCGAGCGAGCCGATGCCGAGGCGGCCGCGAAGATGGTTGCCGCGGCCTGCGGCAAGCCCACCCTGCCCTTCTCCATCATGGCCGCGGTGAAGGAGATGCCCCTCGACCTGCACGGCCTCGAGCCCGTGACGGACCAGGATCTGCTCATGTACCGCTCCGCCATCCGCCGCCATCTGTTCAAGGCCGACATCGTGAAGTAATTTTTTTTTGAAAAAACTGCCGGATCCTGCCTGCCGCCCGGCGGAGGCGGACCGGCGTTTTCGGACATAAATACAGGCCTCTCTCCGTGCCCGAGGCGCCGCAAAGGCGCTTTTCGGGCCCGCAGAGGGGCCTTTGTTTTCTGTCTGAAAGTATACTACCATATGTCAACGAGATGGCTGTGCCGGCTTTTCCCCCGAAACTTTGCCTTGTCCGTCCGCATTGCATGTCATCGCATGGCGGCGTACGGTCCTGTCAAAAATACGGGCATGCCGGCCCTTTGAATGGAGTTGACATGGACAAGAAACTTACCAAGCCCGAAACACAGGAGCGCTGTTTCGCATTCCAGGACCTATCCAACCTGAACCCCGGCTGGCGGGACATCCTTCACCTGGGCAGACGCCTGACCTATATGAAGGGCAAGACCGTGGCCATGGGCGAAAGTCTCTATTTTCTGGACAAGGGCAAGATCCGCCTCTCCCACATGTCCCTGCAGGGAGTGGAGAAAATCCTCTGGTACCTGCACGAGGGCTGCGTTTTCGGCGAGACGCCCATCTTCGACCACGTTCCGCCCGCGGGCTCCTTCTACGCGAGTTCGGACTGCGTTGTGTACAGCTTTTCCAACGATGTGGTGGAACGCATCGCCAAAATGCGCCCGGACCTCATGCTCGAGCTCTTTCATTCCATGGCCAGAAAGATGCGCTGCCTCTCCGAGCAGGCCTCGTCGCTGTTCATAGACAGCCTCAAGGTGCGCACCATCCGCTTCCTGGCCCAGCATATCGTGCCGGGCACCCGCCCCATCAAGGTGGACCTCGGCATCACCAAGCAGGAGATGGCCACCTTCCTGGGCGTGCACCGCATCTCCCTGTACAAGATACTGAAGGACTACGAGGAGCGGGGGGTGCTGAGCGCCTTTTCCGGCAATCAGGTGACCATCCTGGACGAGGAGGCCTTCTTCCAGGGCTTCTCCGCCGTCAGCGTGGACGACAAGGGCAAGATGATGGGCTAGGCCTCGTCTCATGCCGACATATTCGCCGGGCCGGCGCGTGTCTTCGGGCATGCGCCGGCCTTTTCTTGTTCGGTGCCTTCCCGGACGTCAACACGGCCGGGCCGGAATGCACGCAGGTCAGTTTCAGTCCCTGCCCCACGTCAGAACGGTAGACTTCTCCAGAAATTGAGCCAGTCAGGCAGCGATTCACGCACAAAGTCGGGAGAAAAGCCTATAAAGCCATTTTCACCCAGGCGATACAGCAGTTTGAATGCCGAATCATACAGCAGCAGAAGAAAGGTGACCAGGACCGATGTCAGTGCCGTCCTTTCATGCGCAATCCAGATGCATCCGCACAGAAAAACCGTATAGAAAACAAACTGTATCGGAGTTACAAGCCATGTGACAAGATACAACGGCTTGAAGGAGCTGTCTATCACCTGCATGAATGAAAAGGAATCCCCGTAGCGTTCAATATACATCAGCATGTAGCCCATTCCCTCGCTGCTGCCACTCATCAGCGAGGCGAACAGGAAGAGGCCGAGCACAAGCACGGGCGGCAGGAGGAGCAGGGCAAGATTCCGCGGCCTGCGCTTCACAGACAGTCTGGCCGCCCCGGTGCTCCCCGCGCTCCCGGTCTTCCCGCGTCCGGCCGGCCAGCCGAAGAGCTTTCTGGACGCAAGGTACAGCAGGGCCAGAATTGCGACGAAAATACCGCAGAGCGCCGAGTGCAGGGTCAGGGCAAAGCCGTAAATCAGGAGTTCTCGACCGAAGTCTGTCATGGTTTTCGTGTCTCCAAGGAAAGGGGGGGCGGACCCGCTGCCCGGGCTCCGCAGGGAGTGCAACGGCGGCGCACCGGCCGTTCCGGGCGTCTGTCACGCCGCCGGACCGACATTCTTCTCCCCGTTATCGACCGCACTGCCCCGTGCGGCACCGCCGCCCGCGCGCGAGCGCCAGGCCCGCGGGATGACGGCCAGCAGCTTTCGAAGGACAAAAGCCGGAATGCCCAAAAAGACCAGAATGATGGCGAGGACTATGAGGGTGCCGAGCAGTTCCTGGCAGGAATACGCAAACATTGCCGCCTCCGGGGCAAAGGTGGGAGGACGCCCGCAGCCTGGGCATCAGAGTTGAAGCCTCAGAGACTTGCGGTCAGTCGGAACTTTTGCCGGCGTCCCTTCCGGGCATGTCCCTTGTCCGACCGTTCGCAGCATCCCGGCCGGCGCCGGTCGGTCTGCGGGCAATCCTGCGGTCGCGGAATTTCGGGATGGGTATGAGCAGCGCGGGAAGAACGATGGCAAGCAGACCGCAGATCGAGCCGAACGCAAGCAGGGCTCCGAATGCCGCAAGATGCGGTGAGTAGAATCCCATGAAACCGTCATCCCTCCGGACAGCTGGGTCTCTTCCGCGGCGGGGCGGCACGGCCGAAGGACTGACCGCCTCGGCGGAGTCGGGCATCCGGCTGTCCGGACCGGTGCCGGAAGAGAAAGGCGCCCCGCAGACTGTCAGGAAAAGTTTTGTGTTGCGCGTCTGCGCGGCAGTGTTTTTTGTTTCTCTGATGCGGAACTATAGACAAGAGAAAATTTTCTGACAAGGGGACAAGGCGTGTTCCCTGCATCTTTTCAAATTGTTCAGCGGGCAGTGCACAGATTCCATCCCTTCGGATACAGTATATTTCTGGGTATTATGGATCTATATATGCGGCTAAACTTCCGGAGCGGGATGCATTTTTCTCTTCCGCCTTTGCGCCGCCTCCGCCTCCCGCAGCAGGCGCGGCCGCGCAGGCGGGAAGGCCTTTCCGCCGCATCCCTTGCTTCCGCAGACTGCAGTCCGCGTCTTTCCGGCGTCTGTCCGCCCGCACAAGGACGGCTTTGCGCCGGTCCGAAACTGCAGAAAACGGCGGACATGAAAAAAGGCCATTCGGATTTGACTCCGAACGGCCTTGTTCTGGGCTTTTTAAGCTGGTCGGGATGAAAGGATTTGAACCTTCGACCCCTTGAACCCCATTCAAGTGCGCTCCCAGACTGCGCTACATCCCGACGCGAGAAGTGCTTCTACGTTAAAAGACCGGGTGTGTCAAGAAAAAATGAAAAATTTGTCGATTTTTTCTGACAGTTCTTCTCCCGGCCGGGACCGACGGGTCCCGCGGGCGGGCCGGACGCAGCTCCGGGCTACCCGAGCACGTCCGCGAGCCACTCGCGGAACATGGCCTGACCGGCCGCGCGCACGGCTTCGCCGTACCTTGCTGCATCGGCGCGGATGACGCGCGGATCGAGCCCGGCCATGCCCAGCTCGCAGCAGTGCCCGATGAGCCAGGTTTCGAGACGCGCGGCATCCGCCTCGGGATGGAACTGCAGGGCGAGCCCCGCTCCGACGGCAAAGGCCTGATTGGGCGTCGCGGCCGTGGAGGCGAGACGCTTCGCGCCTTCGGGCAGGTCGAAGGTGTCGCCATGCCAGTGCAGGACCGGCACGCCGGCGAGATGGCGCAGCGGCGAGTCCGCTCCGCCCATGCCGACCTCCACCGGAGCCCAGCCTATCTCGCGGGTTCCCCTGTACACGCGGGCGCCGAGCGCCGAAGCCATGAGCTGGGCGCCCAGGCAGATGCCCAGCACCGGGCGCCCCTTTGCCAGGCGGGCCGCCACAAGCTCCCTCTCGCGCGCGATGAACGGATAGGTCTCGACGTCGTTGACGCCGATGGGGCCGCCCAGCACGACGGCAAGGTCGCAGGCCAGCCAGTCCTCGGTGCCGACACTGTCCACGCCGGCCTGGCGGCAGGTGACGGCAAGGCCGGCTTCGGCCGCGACCGGGGCGAAGGTGCCCAGATCCTCGAAAGCCACGTGACGTATGACAAGACATGTCTTCATGATGATTCCCCCCGGAGCTGATGACGGGACGGCCCTGCCCGTTTCAGCGGCAGCAGCGGACGCTTCCCGACTTTTCTGACCGGGAGATTGTCCCCGACCAGGTCCCGTGTCAAACCCGCACCGCCCGCGATTGTGTCATCCGCCACATTCCGGACGGAAAAATCCGCTCCTGAAAAAATATGCCGCTGACTGAAAAAAACTTTCATTTCCCGCTTGACCCTATACAGGCTATAGACCTTATCGTTTCATCAGAAGCTCGGGGATTCCCTCTTCGGGCTCATATCGATCACAGTTTCCCGTACCGGAGCAAAGCCGGATGGAGCAGAAATATGAGCAGTGAAACCATGACCTTGTGCCTCTGCGGAGAGTATCATCCGCTGGGCTATGTCTGCGAGAAGGCCAGAGAGCTGGCCGGTCTCGGCAGGGACAGTGAAAAGAACCATGAGCACGCGCATGAAGACAGCTGCTGCTGTCACGAGCACGAGCACGAATACGCCCATCACCATGAGAATGAGGACGCCTGCTGCTGCCATGAGCACGCGCAGACGGACGGGCACGAACAGGAAGACGCCTGCTGCCATGAAAGGGCCGCGGCTGTCCGGACGGCTTCCGACACCCTGGCCATCTTCCATATAGAGGCCATGGACTGCCCGGTGGAGGAAAAGCTCATCCGTGACAGACTCTCCGCCATGGAGGGTGTGAAGAAGCTCACCTTCGACCTTG
>JAUNSE010000105.1 GCA_030539415.1 Desulfovibrionaceae bacterium | reverse complement strand
TATCTGAAGGGCAAGAAGATACTCGTGGCCAACCGCGGTATACCGGCCAGACGTATCTGCCGGTCCATCCGGGAGCATTTTGACGCCATTGCCGCCATGACCGCGACCGACATCGACAAGACCGCCCCTTCGGCAGCCTCCGCCCAGGAGCTCATGCTGCTCGGTCCCGACCCCAGGGCCTATCTGGACATCGAGACCATCGTGCACAGGGCCAAGCAGGAGAATGTCATCGGCATCCATCCCGGCTGGGGCTTCGCCTCCGAGGACAGCCGCTTCCCGGCCCTGTGCCGCAGGGAGGGCATTGTCTTCATCGGCGCCACCGAGGAGGCCATGAACCTGCTCGGCAACAAGGTGCAGGCCCGCCAGGTGGCCCGCCGCCTGGGCATCCCGGTGGTGCCCGGCTCCGACGGCGCGGTGGACATCCCCACGGCCCGCAAGCTCATCGGCGAGATGGGCCTGCCCATCATGCTCAAGGCCGAGGGCGGCGGCGGCGGACGCGGCATCTTCGCCGTGCACAACGAGAAGGAGCTGGAGGAGGCCTTCTTCAAGGCGTCCACCATGGCCCAGGCCTCGTTCGGCAACCCGAACCTCTTTGTCGAGAAGTTCCTGACCGATGTCCATCACATCGAAATCCAGGTCCTGGCCGACCACTACGGCAACGTCTTCGCCTTTGACGAGCGCGACTGCACCGTGCAGCGCAACAACCAGAAGCTGATGGAGGTCACCCCCTCGCCCTGGAAGGTCGTGACCCGCGACCTGCGCGAGCGCCTGAAGGACTACGCCCGCCGCCTGATCAGCGCCGTGGGCTACCACTCCCTGGCCACGGTCGAGTTCCTGGTCACCAAGGACGGCACCCCGTACCTCATCGAGGTCAACACCCGCCTGCAGGTGGAGCACGGCGTCACCGAGTCCCGCTACGGCATCGACCTCGTGGAGGAGCAGATCGCCGTGGCCTTCGGCGCCCAGCTGCGCTACAGCGAGAAGACCCTGCGCCCGGGCTACACGGCCATGCAGTGCCGCATCAACCTGGAGAATCCGCAGAAGAACTTCGAGCCCAACTCCGGCCGCATCACCCGCTACGTCTCCCCCGGCGGCCCCGGCGTGCGCCTGGACTCCAACCTGTCCGCGGGCTACGAGTTCCCGCCCAACTACGACTCGGCCGGCTCCCTGCTCCTGGCCTTCGCCCATGACTGGGAGAAGACTCTGGGCATCATGGACCGCGCCCTGTCCGAATACGTCATCGGCGGCGTCAGCACCACCATTCCCTTCTTCCGCCAGGTGCTGAAATCGCCCGAATTCCGCAGCGGCGAGGTGACCACGGACTTCGTGGCCCGCCATCCCGAGTTGCTCTACTACGAGGACCTAGCCCCCGAGGCCGAGCGCCTCGGCCGTCTGGTGGCCGAGATCTCCGCCCGCGGCTACAACCCCTACGTCTCGCTGGGTGTCTACCGCTCGCGCGACACGCCGCGCCTGGGCGCCTTCAACCCGGTCCTGCCCCGCATCGAGGGAAGCCTGCGCCGCCGTCCCAATCCCTATCCGCGCGGGGACAGGGAGGCCCTGCTGGACTACATCCGCGCGAGCGACCACGTGCACTTCACCGACACGACCGCGCGCGACGCCACCCAGTCCAACTCCGGCAACCGCCTGCGCCTGGCCGAGGATCGTCTCTACGGCCCCTACCTGGACAACATCGGCTACTTCTCCCTTGAGAACGGCGGCGGCGCCCACTTCCATGTGGCCATGCTGGCCAACATGACCTATCCCTTCACCGAGGCCCAGGAGTGGAACCGCTTCGCGCCCAAGACGATGAAGCAGCTGCTCATCCGCTCCACCAACGTGCTGGGATACAAGCCCCAGAGCCGCAACGCCACCATGGCCACCGGCGAGATGGTCTGCGACAACTACCAGATCGTGCGCTGCTTCGACTTCCTGAACCACGCCGAGAACATGATGCCCTTCGCCACTGTGGTGATGAACCGCAAGGAGTGCGTCTTCGAGCCGGCCATCTCCCTCTCCTGGGCGAAAGGCTTCGACGTGAACCACTACCTGGGCGTCACCGAGGACCTGCTCGGCATGGTCGCCAAGGTGATGGGCGCCACCAAGGAAGTTGCCGCGAGGAACATCATCCTGGGCCTGAAGGACATGGCCGGCCAGGTGCCCCCGCGCGTCATGACCGAGCTTGTGACCGCTCTCAAGAAGCGCTGGCCCGAGCTGGTCCTGCACTACCACCGCCACACCACCGACGGCCTCTTCATCCCGTCCTGCGGCGCGGCGGCCAAGGCCGGCTGCCACATCCTGGACGCCTCCCTGGGCGCCGCGGTGCGCACCTACGGCCAGGGCGACGTGCTGGCCCTCTGCGCCTATCTCGAGGACGAGCTGGGCCTCAAGACCAATCTGGACAAGGACGCCATCCGCGCGGCCAACTTCGTCTGCAAGCAGATCATGCCCTACTACGACCGCTACTGCTCGCCGTACTTCCAGGGCACGGACTACGACGTGGTGCGCCACGGCATGCCCGGCGGCGCCACCTCCTCCTCGCAGGAGGGCGCCATGAAGCAGGGCTACATCCACCTTCTGCCCTACATGCTGCGCTTCCTGGAGCAGACCCGCCAGATTGTCCGCTACCATGACGTGACCCCCGGCAGCCAGATCACCTGGAACACCTCCTTCCTGGCCGTGACCTCCGCCTTCAAGCGCGGCGGCGAGGAAGAGGTGAAGTACCTGCTCGAGGTCATGCAGGAGGTGAACCGCACCCCCGAGGACAGGCTCTCCCCCGAAATGCGCCACGCGCGCCTGGCCATCTACCACGACTGCAACGACGCCTTCAGGGATCTGCTGCTCGGCAAGTTCGGCAGACTCCCGCTGGGCTTCCCGCCGGACTGGGTCTACGAGAGCGCCTTCGGCGCCGACTGGCACAAGGCCGTGATGCAGCGCACCGAGGTCTCCCCGCTGGAACTCTTGAGCGACGTGGACATGGAGGCCGAGAAGGCCGAGTGCACCCGCCTGCTCAAGAGGAACCCGCTCTCCGAGGAGTTCATCATGTACCTGAACTTCCCCGGCGACGCGCTCAAGACCATACAGTTCCAGGCCAAGTTCGGCGATCCGAACTGCCTGCCCCTGAACGTCTGGTTCGAGGGTGTGGCCGTGGGCGACACCATGTCCTTCCAGGACAGCGGCGGCAAGCCCCACACCCTGCAGATCCTGGCCATCTCCAGGCCCAACGAGGCCGGCGAGTCCGTGGTCCGCTACATTCTGGACTCCGAATTCATGACCTCCGGCGTGCAGCTGGTCGAGGCTCAGGCCAGCTCCGGCTCCGGCGTGCCCATGGCCGACCCGAACAACATCTACCAGGTGCCCAGCCCGAGCAACGGCGACCTGTGGGTCATGTACGTGGCCCCGGGCGACATCGTGCACAAGGGCGAGGAAATCTTCAACGTCTCCATCATGAAGCAGGAGAAGGCCGTGCTGGCTCCCTGCGACGGCATAGTCAAGCGCGTGCTCAAGACGGCCGACTTCAAGGAGAACAAGAAGATGGTGCCCGTGCGCGGCGGCGAGCTCCTGGTGGAGCTGGCCCCGGCCCCGAGGCTCTGCCCGAATCCCTCCTGCCACCACCCGCTGGTGGATCCGGAGGCCAGCTTCTGCCCGCGCTGCGGCAGCCGCCTGGAGTGCGAGCAGTAGAAAAAGTTTGAACATATAAACAGCCGACATGAACATTGCCGCCCAAATCCCAGTGAAACCCTTTTTTAACGGCTTTTCTGTGGACACGGGCGGCAATGTCAGTTAGAGAAAAAGAAGTTGTTCCCGCCTTCCCCTGGGCTCAAGGAACAGCACTAACATCCATACAGCATCACAACAGTCAAATCCCCTGCCTACCACGCCCCAGACCCGGAGGAAATCATGGTCAAACAGACGTCCGCGAAGACGGAGGCCCCTGCCCCGGAGGCCAAGTCTCCTGAAGCCATCAGAAAACAGCTTGTGCTGACAGGCGCGGATATTGTTCAGCTAGGTGAGAGCGCTGAGCTGCTTGTCGGCGGAAAGAACTACAATACGGCCATTATCAGCGAGATTCCTGACATTCAGGCGCCGCATTTCAGGGCCATATCTTCGGTGGCCTTTCATCGGGTGCTGGACGAGTGCAAAGTCAACAGCCGCGTCGTGCGCTCTGTTGTCGATCGCGAGTACTCCCGCATCGACTGGAACGATCCGGTCATCAACCGCGACCCCGACTACCTGCAGAAACTGGTTCGCCGTCTCGGCAAGCAGGTGCAGGAGGCCGTGGCCGAGGAGAAGGACAAGGGCTCCACGAAGCTGCGCACCTTCATCAACAACGTGGTCGAGGGCTTCGCCACCTCTCCCGAGGGCATCGACCAGCTGCGCAAGCGCTCCGTCATGGTCCAGGCCGCCATTCTGTCCTCCCCGCTGCCGCCCGAGGTCGATGCCGCCGTGCGCAGCGCCTACCAGGACATCTGCAACGAGAGCGAGGACGAGATGACCCCCGTGGCCGTCCGCTCCTCCGCCGCCGGCGAGGACAGCCGCAAGAAGGCCTTCGCCGGTCTGCAGGACACCTATCTCAACCAGGTCGGCCCCGACAACGTGGCCGAAGCCTACCACTGGGACTGCGCCTCCGCCTACAACCTGCGCTCCATGACCTACCGCCGCGAGGCCATCTCCGACGCGCTGGCCAAGGCCGACGAGCTGGGCGACGAGACCATCGGCGAGCAGGCCAAGAAGGACTGGGCCATCGAGGGCACGTCCCTTTCCGTCTGCATCATGCAGATGATCAACCCCGTCGTGTCCGGCACCGCCTTCGCCGCCGACACCGCCACCGGCTGCCGCGGCACGGACCGCAAGGATCTGGTCAGCATCGACGCGAGCTACGGCCTGGGCGAAGCGGTCGTGGGCGGCAAGGTCACGCCCGACAAACTGTATGTCTTCCAGCGCGACGACGGCTCCGAAGTCATCATCCGCCAGATGGGCGTCAAGGGCATGCGCATCGTCTACGACGAGCGCGGCGGCACCCGCGAGGAGGAGGTTCCCGAGCTCGAGTCCATGCGCTGGGCCCTGTCCCTGAGCCAGGCCGAGACGGTCGCCAGGGGCGTGCGCGCCGTGTCCAAGGCCTACGGCGGCATCATCATGGACACCGAGTTCTGCATCGACGCCAAGGACCGCCTCTGGTTCGTGCAGGCCCGTCCCGAGACCCGCTGGAACGACGAGCTCGAGAAGCACCCGGCCACCATCTACATGCACCGCCGCGAGGTGGACGAGAAGGCCCTGGCCGATGCCGAGGTCGTGCTCGAGGGCAACGGCGCCTCCCGCGGCGCCGGCCACGGCGTGGTGCGCTACCTGCGCTCCGCGCTCGAACTGAACAAGGTCAACAAGGGCGACGTTCTGGCCGCCGAGCGCACCGACCCCGACATGGTGCCCGGCATGCGCATCGCCACGGCCATCATGGCCGATGTGGGCGGCGACACGAGCCATGCCGCCATCACCTCCCGCGAGCTGGGCATCCCCGCCGTCATCGGCATCCAGCACGCCGACGGCATCCGCGCCCTGGACGGCTGCGAAGTCACTGTCGACGGCACGCGCGGCAAGGTCTACCGCGGCATGCTGCCCCTGCACGAGGTCGGCGGCGAGCTGGACGTGGCGAGCCTGCCCATCACCAAGACCCGCGTGGGTCTGGTGCTGGCCGACGTGGCCCAGGCCCTGTTCCTGTCCCGCCTGCGCCAGTACCCCCGCTTCAAGGTGGGCCTGCTGCGCGCCGAGTTCATGCTGGGCAACATCTCCATCCATCCCCAGGCGCTGGAAGCCTTTGACAACGGCGAGCTGAAGGGCATTGTCAACAAGCAGCTGGCCGTGCTCGAGGACCGCCTGTCCAAGGTCATCGTCTCCCAGATGGAGGCCGGCCTCATCGTCTTCGACATCAACGTGCGCGAGTACGTGGGCGTCGTCTCCGGCCTGACCAAGAAGATGCAGGCCATGGCCGAGGAGGACAAGGGCCTCAACGCCGAGGAGATCCTGCTCCTGCACCGCCGCATGCGCGAGGTCGACCACAAGCTGGACGACTACCTGGAGAACGCCACCCGCCATCTCTCCGTGCTCAAGACCTCCATGGATCTGGCCGAGCACGTGAAGTACATCATGGGCTACGACGAGGATCTGGCCCGCTGCCTGCCCGGCGATCCCGAGAGCGCCAAGCGCATCACCGAGATCCAGGCGGTCATCGAGGACAATGTCAGGCGCGTCCAGGACGAGCCGGTCGTGCAGAAGCTCTTCCAGAACATCCAGAAGCTGCGCGACGAGGTCAGCCTGCGCGTGGGCCTCAAGAAGGAAATGGACGAGATGCGCAATCTCCCGGCCAAGATCGCGGAGATCATCAAGTCCCGCGGCTACCGCTCCGGCCGCGAGCACTACGTCCAGACCCTGGCCCAGAACCTGGCCCTGTTCGCCATGGCCTTCTACGGCAAGAAGATCGTCTACCGCACCACGGACTTCAAGTCGAACGAGTACCGCAACCTCATCGGCGGCAACCTCTTCGAGAGCCACGAAGCCAACCCCATGCTGGGCTACCGCGGCGTGTCCCGCAACATCCATGACTGGGAGCTCGAGGCCTTCAAGCAGGCCCGCTCGGTGTACGGCGCCACCAACCTGCAGCTCATGCTGCCCTTCGTGCGCACGCTCGAGGAGGCCCGCTCCATGCGCCTGTACATGGAGAAGGTCCACAAGCTGGTCAGCGGCCAGGACGGCCTGAAGATCATCCAGATGTCCGAAATCCCGTCCAATGCCATCATCTCCAAGGAGTTCATCGAGGAGTTCGACGGCTTCTCCATCGGCTCCAACGACATGACCCAGATGGTGCTGGCCACGGACCGCGACAACGCCAGACTCTCCTCCATCTACGACGAGGAGGATCCGGCCGTCGTGTGGACCATCCTGGTCTGCATCCTCACCGGCCAGAAGTGGGGCAAGGAAGTGGGCTTCTGCGGCCAGGGCGTGTCCTACAGCCTGATCATCCGCGGCATCGTC
>JAUNSE010000104.1:2368-7088 GCA_030539415.1 Desulfovibrionaceae bacterium | reverse complement strand
TTCACCCTGTACCACTACGACCTCTCCAAGCAGATCGGCCAGCGCAAGCGCGACAACGTCGTCGCCAGCGGCGCCGAGGTGGCTTCCGCCGCCTGTCCGGCCTGCATGATGCAGCTCGAGGACGTGCTCTCCCACAACAATGACTCCGTCATTGTGAAGCATCCCGTGGAGATCTACGCGGAAACGCTCTAGTCCCCGGTTCCTGAAGCGTCAGCTTCCACAACAGCTCGGTTTTGCGGGGCGCGGCCGTCACACTGACGGACGCGCCCCGCTTCGCTTTCCGGCCCGCGGCAGAGCCGCCCGGGGGCGTCATTGCCTTGCCAACCCCGCCCAAGCTTGCTAGCTTTGCCACAGTGAGACAGGAAAACCCTGTCCGGACGCAGCGCTCCTCAGCGACACATTGGGACCCTGCGTTCATCCCGATACATCCAATCATCCCGCGCCCGGGCCGGCTCTTTCCGGCGGACGCGGGTCAGGAGTTGCAGATATGGGCAGACAAGCCGCTCTCGTGCTGGCCGCCGGCAAGGGCACCCGCATGCATTCCCAAAGGCCGAAAGTTCTCCAGACAGTGCTCGGAGAACCCATGGTGGCCCATGTGCTGGCCGCGCTCGAGCCGCTGTTCGGCGAGGATGTCTGGCTCGTCATCGGCCACGGCGCGGATCAGGTCCGCAAGGCCGTGCCGAACGGCCGCTTTGTCCTGCAGGAGGAGCAGCTGGGCACGGGCCACGCGCTGGCCTGCGCGCTGCCGGCTCTCAGGGAGGCCGGCGTCGACCGCCTGCTGGTGCTGAACGGCGACACGCCGCTCGTGACAGCCGAGGTCATCGGCAGGTTCATGCAGGAGGCAGGTTCCGCGGATCTGGCCTTCGCCACCATCACCCTGGCGGATGCCGGCTCCTACGGGCGCGTGGTGCGCATCGACGGCCAGCTCGCGGGCATCGTGGAGGCCAAGGACTACGACATCGAGAAATGGGGCGCCGTCTCCGGCGAGGTGAACGCCGGCGTCTATCTGCTCTCCCTGGACCTGGCCGAAAGGCTGCTGCCGAAGGTGTCCAACGCCAACAGAAGCGGCGAGTACTACATCACCGATCTTGTGGGCCTGGCTCTGGACGAGGGGTGCGAGGTGCGCGGCGTCATGTGCGGCACCACTCCGGAGCTGCTGGGCGTGAACTCGCCTGCCGAGCTCAACGAGGCCGAGGAGATTCTGCGGGCCACCATCAACCGCGGGCTTCTGGCCTCGGGCGTCATCCTGCACGCCGTGGACGGCATTCGCATCAGTCCGCTGGCCCGCATCGAGCCAGGCGCGGAAATCACCGGCCCGTGCGAAATCACCGGAAAAACCATCATCCATGCGGACGCCCGCGTCATGACGAGCTGCGTCATCCGCGACAGCGAGGTGGAGGGCGGCGCCGAAATCCGTCCCTTCTCCCATCTGGAGAGCGCCGTCGTGCGCGCCGGCGCCCTGGTCGGCCCCTACGCGAGGCTCCGTCCGGGTGCGGAGCTCTGCGCCAACTCGCATGTGGGCAATTTCGTGGAGCTCAAGAAGACCGTGCTCGGCGAGGGCGCCAAGGCGAATCACCTGACCTATCTGGGCGATGCCCGCGTCGGCGCCGGCACCAATATCGGGGCCGGCACGATCACCTGCAACTACGACGGAAAGCACAAGTACCAGACGGTCATCGGCGAGAACGCCTTCATCGGCTCCAACACGGCCATGGTCGCCCCCGTGCATGTGGGCAGCAACACCCTGGTCGGGGCGGGCTCCATCATCACGAAGGACGTGCCCGACGGCGAGCTCGCCATAGCGCGCGCGAGACAGAAGAATCTGGGGACAAGACGTCCCGCCGGCCGCGAGGACTAGCCGCGCGGTTCGGGAAGGGAGAATCGGGCAGGACCGGCGCCGCTCCGGCAGGGAGGCGGGTGCCGGCCAGGCCCGGGATTTCTCCGTCAGGACGCACTGTTCCGGCCGTCACCGGACCATACCGCAGACGCGGGGAATCGGGGAAAACCTTTCGCTGTTTATTGCCAAGGAGGGCGGCTTGGGCTATAAGGAACCTATGGACATTCTCGCACGTCTTGAAGTCGAGGTCCGGGCTCTTGTGGACTCGAACCGGGACCTTCGGGACAGACTCGAACGGGTCGAGGCGGAATGTGCAGCGTTAGAGGTGGAGAACCAGACAATGCGTCATGCCCTTGCCGCCGAAAAGGCTGTCAGGGAGCAGGCTCTGGCCAGACTGGATGCCCTGACCGGCAGACTCGAAGGCCATCTTGGCGCGGAGAGGCTCTCGTGACTCCCGAAAACACCAACCTGACCGTCCTCGGCGTCCCGCTTGCCCTCAAGGCGGGTGCCAATACCAGACGCTTCCAGCAAGCCATTCAACTGGTGGAGGAACGGTTTGCCGACCAGATACGCAGGAACAACGGACGGCAGAACAAAGAACTTCTGCTGACCTTCATGGCTCTGGAACTGGCAGATGAGTTGCTTCAACTCCAAAAACAGCATCAGGACACGGGAAACCGCCTTGAACAGCTGTTGTCATATATAGAACAATCGAAATAATTGGCAGAACCCCTGGAACGCTCGTGATTCCCATCCCAGTGCTGACCGAACAAGCTTGCAATTAGGGATCCGGTTGATGTTCCCCATGTGCATGCCCGACACCGATCGGGAGTCCTTAAGGGAACACACTGGAGCCCGCCCTGGGAAACCGGGTTCCACATTGGTACGGAACACGGCCTTTCTGGGGGCTCTGCTTTTTCTTTCCTTGACGGATCTTGACGGATATTGACTGCATTTCATCAACCATGCCTTGCAAAAGGCACAAGCCGAATCCACAGCATTTGAAGCATGTCCCGCCCCTGCGGGCTTTTTTGTGCTTGAAGGGCAGGCGCGAAAGGGCATTACCTGATATCGGGATTGGTCGTCCCGTGTTGATAAAGGATGGGTTGCCCGTATGACTGTCATCTATGTACTCTGCGCGCTCCTGGCTGGCTGCGCGGGGGGATGGATTCTAAATAAGATCATTGCGCGCAAGCGTCTTGGCGATGCCGAGACGCTGGCCAGGCGCATAGTCCTCGAGGCCCGCAAGGAGGCGCAGGTTCAGAAGAAGGAACTGATCCTGCAGGGCCGCGACGACCTGCTGACGCAGAAGCGCGAGCAGGAGAGCGAGTTCAGGGACCGCGAGCGCGAAATCAAGAACCGCGAGCGCAAGCTCGAGGATCAGAGCGCGCGCCTGGACGAGAAGCAGGAAAAGGCCACGGCCAGAGAGCAGGAGCTCCTGGTGCAGGAAAAGGAGCTGACGCGCCGCGAGCGCCAGATCGAGGAGAACGAGGGCTATCTGCAGACGCGCATCGAGGAGCAGGAGCGCAAGCTGGTGGAGATCGCCGGCCTCACTCCCGACCAGGCCCGCGCCCGGCTCATGGCCGATGTCCGCCAGAAGAGCCTGCACGAGGCCGCCCGCATGGCCCGCCAGATCGAGAGCGACGCCAAGGAGCAGGCCGACCGCAAGGCCAAGGAAATTCTCTGCATGGCCATACAGCGCTATGCCGGCGACTATGTGGGCGAGCAGACGGTGACTGCCGTGAGCCTCCCCTCCGAGGACATCAAGGGCCGCATCATCGGCCGCGAGGGCCGCAACATCCGCTCTCTCGAGGCGGCCACAGGCGTGGACCTCATCATCGACGACACGCCGGAGACGGTCATTCTCTCGGCCTACAGCCCGCTGCGCCGCGAGATAGCCAAGATGGCCCTGGAGCGCCTCATTCAGGACGGCCGCATCCATCCGGCGCGCATCGAGGAGATGGTGCAGAAGTGCACGCAGGAAATGGACGTGCGCGTGCGCGAGATCGGCGAGCAGGCCACCTTCGATGCCGGCGTGCACGGCATTCATCCGGAGCTGGTTCATCTGCTGGGCCAGCTGCGCTACCGCACGAGCTTCACCCAGAACGTCCTGCAGCACTCGCTGGAAGTCTCGGCCCTGTGCGGCCTGATGGCCGCCGAGCTCGGCCTGGACGAGAAGAAGGCCAAGCGCGCCGGCCTTCTGCACGACATCGGCAAGGCCCTGGACCACGAGATCGAGGGGCCCCACGCCACCATCGGCGCCGATGTGGCCAAGAAGTACAACGAGAGCAAGGAAATCGTGCACGCCATTGCCGCCCATCACGAGGACGTGCGTCCGAGCACGGCCCTGGCCGTTCTGGTGCAGGCCGCGGACTCCATCTCCGGCGCCCGCCCCGGCGCCCGCAAGGAGCTTCTGGAGAACTACGTGAAGCGTCTCGAGAATCTCGAGGCCATAGCCACCAGCTTCGAGGGCGTCTCCAAGGCCTATGCCATTCAGGCCGGACGCGAGGTGCGCGCCATGGTCAATGTGGACACGGTGGACGACGACATGACCTATGTGCTCTGCAAGCAGATTTCGGAAAAGATCGAGCGCGAGCTGACCTATCCCGGCCAGATCCGGGTGACGGTCATCCGCGAGAGAAGGGCTGTGGGCTGCGCCAAGTAGCGCGACCCGCGGCGAGATGTCAGACAAGAAAAGGGAAGGCCTTGCGAGGGCCTTCCCTTTTCCGATCTCGGGTCCGGGGCATCATGTGCGGATGCCCGGGGAGCGTTTTCTAGTGATGGTGGCAGCTGCAGGAGAAGTCCTGGCTGAAGAGCGGCAGCCTGCCCTCGATGTAGCCCTGCACGGCGTCCTTCACGGTGGCGCAGCCGGCGGCGTAGTGG
>JAUNSE010000104.1:856-2358 GCA_030539415.1 Desulfovibrionaceae bacterium | reverse complement strand
GGCCTGGGCGAAGCCCATCAGGGGACACATGCCCATGCCGCCGGCGATGAGGGCCTTCACGCCCTGGGAGGCCAGAATCTCGACGGGGGCGAGGCAGCCGCCGTGCTCGTGGGGAGCGTTGGGCAGAGCCTGGACGGAAATGATGTCGGTGCCCTCGATTTCGACCAGGGTGAAGATGTCGCATTTGCCGAAATGCATGCCCATGGCCGCGTCAAGGCCGCCGGGGAGACAAGAGGGAACGGCGATAAGAGTGCTCATGACAAACTCCTTCTGAAAGGGGGAAGCAAGAAAAAGGAAGTATCGGTCCGGCCGGGCGGTGAGTCGGGCTCCCGCGGTCGGCCGGAAAAAGGCGGAAAGAAGAGGGACTCAGTCCCTGTTGGGAGCATCGGCAAAGGGAAGCTCGCCTTTGCAGAAGCGGTCCACAACCTGGCGCACGCTGCCGCTCACGTCGAGGCAGACGCTGATGCCCGCCTCGCGCAGGGCGGCGAAGACCTTCGGGCCTATCACGCTGCCGAGCACCACCGAGACCTTCGCCTCGGCAAGGGCTCTGACCGTGGCAATGCCGGCTTCCATGCCGCTGGCCTGGGAGCCGGCATTGTCCATGTACGAGGCGGACATTTCCGGCAGGTCGACCAGCAGAAAGCCGCCGGCGCGGCCGAAGCGCTCGGCCACGACCGAGTCGGGGGTGGGGCCGGTGCAGGAGACGGCAATGCGTCCGCTGAATCCGGGCCGCGCGGTGACGTCCTCCGCCAGACTGTAGTGCCCGCCCTCTATGCGCAGAGCCTGTCCGGTGCAGAGGGCGGTGGCGGCCTTCTGCCTGGCCTTCTGCAGAATGCGGCCGAAGGTGTGGCGGGAGACGCGCATGTGGCTGGCCGCCTCGATGGCGGTCAGTCCCTCCATGTCCGCCAGGCGCAGCGCCTCCAGCTCCTCCAGGGCAAGCCTGAGTTCCGTGAGCGAACTTGCGGGGATGCCGCGTGGCTTGAAGTAGGTGGCATTGGGCGTTGTCTCGACAAAGCGGCACAGAGTCGGGCGGGGCATGGCAGCTCCTGATGCGTGGCTTGATTGTTTTTGCTCATATGAGCATAAGGTCTGATCGCCATCCTGTCAATGAGGCGGAGAGAAAAAAGCGAAAGGAATGTGCGGCGGACAGTCCGCCCCAGTGCGGCACCCTTCCGGCAAAACAGAAGGCCCCAGGCATTGCTGCCGGAGGCCTTCCGCAAAAAGCTCACGCACTGTCCTCACGGGGACAGGGTGTCATGACTAGAAGTTGTAGGTGAAGACCATGTCGAACTTCCAGTTGTCCTTGTTCATGTAGTCGGTCACGTCGTTGTTATTGTGGTCCCAAGTGTCTTCGTCAAGATTCAGACGCACGTAGGCGCACTCGAGCACGACGTTGAAGTTGTCGTAAATCTTGTACTTGGTGTTGAAGTTCAGTTCCCAGGCCGTATCCATGGTGGTCATGTAGGAATGAGGACCGTCGAGGCGGTACAGGGTGATGTTGG
>JAUNSE010000104.1:0-846 GCA_030539415.1 Desulfovibrionaceae bacterium | reverse complement strand
GCCTTCTTGGGCATGTCGGCGCTGTTGGTGCCCCAGTAGTAGCCGGCGCGGACGGTGTGGCTCATGCCTTCGATGAAGGAGGGAATGTCGGCAACCTGAGCGACAACAGCGGCAAGACCGCTGGGGTTGTGGCCGAGCACCTTCCACGAGGTCTGGGCCGCGGTGCCGCCGAAGGCCAGGTTGGTCACGCCCCAAGGAGTATTGAAGTTGGGCAGACGCTCGGAGCCGTTGTGCGGATCGTCGTCATCGCCGGGACCGTACCAGGCGATCAGGCCGGGAGTGCCCCAGTTGTCAGTCTTGTAGTCGACGCGGCCGCCGATGTACCAGCCGGCGCGCTTCATATCAAGAGTATCACTCTTGCCGCCGTCGTAGAAGGAGTAGTTTTTGATCTGGCCCATATCAACGGCGCCGTAAGCACCTTCGATGCCGACCTTCAGGGCGCTGGTGATATTGTAGGTGAAGAAACCGCCGGCCCAGAAGCCGGATCCCCAGGGGTTCAGCTGGGAGAGCCTGCTTGCTGTCATCTTGGCGGCATATCCGCCACCAAGCATGGGGGTCAAACCGCCGCGGGGCACGACAAGCGCACTCTCGTTCTCGGTCTGAAGATTTGAAAGGCTGTACTGGCCGATGTTGGCGTACATGAAGTACGGGTTGAACGTCCAGTTGGTGGAGCGGATCGGCAGGCTGAGCGCGAAGACATCCAGATTGTCCAGATGCGTTGTGCTCTTTTCAGACAGGTCGACGTTTTTGTAGGTCTGAGAGTTGTCGTTGTACGGCCTGGCCCAGAAGAAGGTGCCGCTGATATTGAGATCGTTGCTCTGGTAGATGGGCGAGCTCACCGTGACA
>JAUNSE010000103.1 GCA_030539415.1 Desulfovibrionaceae bacterium | reverse complement strand
TATCAGTCCGGCGTCATGTCCGGACTGAGCGCTCACTTCGCTCCTCTCCTGTCCCGCACCCAGGCCGATATCGGCAACCTGCTGGCCACCAGAATCATCAGGCTCGAATGTCCCGGCGACATCGAGCTGCCAAGAGGGTACGAGGAGTGGATGAAGCGGCTCTATGTGGCCCACGGCCTCTCCTTCTCCTTTGACGATCTGCCCGCCGTCAGATTCCACGGGTAGCGCCGGCCCCCGCGCAGCCGAACTCTATTCCCCGCCCTTCGGCCCCAGGGTGTCCTTCATGATGATGGAGGCCAGCACCGGGATGAGGCTTATGGCGAACATGAAGCCGAAGGCCTGGCTGTAGGCGGCGAACATCGAGGCGCCGGCTCCGGTCTCGGAGCTCAGGATGGCGCCGAAGACCACCTGTATGACGGCCGCCGCGGCGGGCGCCGTGGCGTTGATGACGCCAGTTGCCGTGGCCAGGACCGACAGCGGCACGGTCTCGCGGATCATGGGGAAGACCATGACGCCGAGGGCGCTGATGGAGAGCGGCATCGCCGAGCCCAGCGCCGTCAGGACCGCGAAGGACACGGGCTCGTCGTTGAGCCAGATGAAGCCGAAGCAGACGGTCTGCAGCAGGGCCGCGCCCAGCAGGAAGACGCGGCGGGAATGGAAGACGCTGTCCGAGAGCCACGGCACGACCAGGGCCAGAGGCAGGGGCGTCAGGGCCATTATCGACATGGAAAGCCCGGCCTCCTCGCGGCTCAGACCGACACCCTGCATGAGCCAGCCGCCCCACCACATCGTCACCAGAGCGAACATGCAGCCGACAGTCACGACAAACCAGGCGAGAATCAGCCAGTACTGCCGCATGCGCAGCACGACGCCGCAGCCGTGCTTCAGACCCGCGATGTTCTCCTTCAGGGTGCCGCCCTGCTCCTGGCCGGCGCTCTCCGGCTCGCGCAGCAGCGTGTACACCGAGACGCCCAGCACGAAGGTGAAGCAGCCGGCAATCATGAGCGCGCCGCGCCAGCCGGCGAGGGAGGTTGCGGCCACCAGGGGCGATGAGGCCAGGAGCGTCCCCAGCACGCCGCTGCAGGTCAGGATGGCGGTGAAGCGGGCGTAGTCCTTCGGCGGCACGCGCACGGCCAGCACCTTGTAGGCGGGGATGTTGGCGGCGAGCACCAGGCCCAGCAGGAAGCGGCAGGCAAGGCCGCCGGAGATGTCCTCGCACAGGGTGAAGCCGATGCAGGCGAGGCCTGCCAGGGCCTGGAAGATGCCCAGAGTCCTGCGGCCGCCGATGATGTCCGAGAGAATGCCCGAGGGTATCTGCGACAGGGAGTAGCCCAGCATGGTGGCCGAGCTGATGAGGCTGAAGGCCGCGCCGTCCAGGGAGAAGTCGTTCATGAGGTCGACCGAGAGCACGGCCGGGCAGACCCTGTGGAAGTAGCTCATGGCATAGGCCGCGCAGAGCAGCGCTAGGATGGCATAGGGAGAGGTGAGTCGCGGCAGAGAGGCGGACATGGCGGCATTCCTTGCTGTGGGCGGAAAAGAGACTGGGCGGCCGGGCGGCGGCATGCGGGCGCCCCGCGCTGTCTGGAACTCGCTGAGGGACGGTCCGGCCGCTGACGGCCCTGCGCCGTTCGCGGGCACTGCCCTTCACGAAAGGCGTTCCCTAGCAGAGTCCCGCGACTTGCGCAATTGCCCGGCGAGGGGCGCGTCCGGGGAGAGTGCCTGCCGGCAGGCCCGGCATCCGCGCCATCCGGAAACAGGACAAGGTCCGGAAGCGAAGGCCCTGCGCCTTCCCCTCCGGACCCTGTCTCTGTCAGGAAGAAATATGGTTCCGGGCAGTTCCCTGCCCTACTTCCCGTCCCCGTAGCTTCTGCCCAGGGTGTCCTTCAGAAGGATGGTGGCCGCAACCGAGACGAGGCTGCCGGCGAACATGAAGCCGAAGGCCTGGCTGTAGGCGGCGTAACTGGAGCTTCCGCCCTCGAGCGAGGAGCTTATGATCATGCCGAAGACCAGCTGTATCACGGCCGCCGAGGCTGGGCCCGCGGCGTTCATCAGGCCGCTTGCCGTGGCGAGGGTCGGCAGCGGCACGGTCTCGCGGACCATGGTGAAGCAGAGCACGCCCAGGGCGTTGGTGCCGACAGTGACCATGGTGCCGAGCACGGTCAGTGGCAGGAAGGAGAGCGGCTCGCCGTTCAGCCAGATGAAGCCGAAGACAAAGGCCTCCAGGAGGGCGGCCAGCATCAGGAAGAGCCTGCGCGAGTGGACGATGTTTTCCGAAATCCAGGGCACGACCAGGGCCAGCGGCAGGGGCGCCAGAGACATGATGGACATGGAGAGGCCCGCGGCCTCCTTGCTCAGGCCGTTGCCCTGCATGAGGAAGCCGCCCCACCACATGGTCACCAGCGAGAACATGCTGCCGATGGCGAAGGTGAACCAGACAAAGACGAGCCAGTACTGCCTGAGGCGCACCACCACGGCAATACCCTGCTTCAGGGCCCGAACGTTCTCGCGAATGGTGCGGGTCTCGCGCTTGTCGCCCGTCTCGGGCTCGCGCAGCAGCACGAACAGGGCCAGTCCCAGGAAGACCGTGAAGCAGCCGGCGGCCATCAGCGCGGCACGCCAGCCGACGAGATTGGAGACGGCCACGAGCGGCGAGGCGGCGAGCAGCGACCCCAGAACGCCGCAGCAGGTCAGGATGGTGGTGAAGCGGGCGTAGTCCTTTGCCGGCACGCGCTCGGCCAGAATCTTGTAGGCCGGGATGTTGGCGGCCAGCACCAGCCCCAGAATGAAGCGGCAGACCAGCGCCGAGGAGATGCTGTCGCACAGGGTGAAGACCACGACGGCCAGGCCGGCCAGCACCTGGAAGAGCGAGATGGTTCTGCGGCCGCCGATGATGTCGGCCATGATGCCCGACGGAATCTGCGTCAGCGCGTAGCCCAGCATCGTTGTGGAGCTGATCAGGCTGAAGGTGGTGCCGTCCAGGGCGAAGTCCTGCATGAGGTCCATGGACAGCACGGCGGGGCAGACTCTGTGAAAGAAGCTCATGGCGTATGCCGCGCAGAGCATCGCCAGAATGGCATAGGGAGAGGTCGCGCGCAGCGAGGAAAGGGACATGGTGTTTTCCTTTTTCAGTCGGGCGGTCTTCCGGCGCACGGCCGGAAGAAAGGAGGAGCGGCCGGTTCCGCGCCGCGAAAGGGCATGACAGGCGGCGGAACAGCCTGTTTTCACACAAATACTGCGATAAGCTGTGTTCTTGGTATCACAGAGACAGGAACCGGCAATGTTGTGCTTGCAACCTCCGCTGGGGACAAAATGCCGGGGAAGAACGGAGGCAGGCATGTGCGGCAGACATGCAGACGACGGCTCTGCCCTGCAGGGCTGTCAGAAAATGTCCTGATTGCAAACATGCATGTCCTGATATCGTACATACCAACTGCGGCAGTCTGCCTCCGCGAATAGTCCTGTCCTACAATATGCAGTAATTGCACTGATTAATATGTGTTGGCACGCAATATGTATATCGGCATATGTAAACCTTTCTTATGAGGAGTTTGCTTATGCTTGAAACATGTTGCTGCTGCACTCCGCAGGAACAGTGGATTGAGGATGCCGCCAAGGGCAGGCCGAGCCCGTTTCGCGCCGAACAGCCCCGTGTCATTGATATGCTTGAATCTTTCGACAGCACTCCGCCCGTTATCGATGTCGAGCGCGCCAGATACTTCACCGAATCCATGAGGGAAACCGAGGGACAGCATCTGACGCTGCGCTGGGCCAAGGCTCTCATGAACGTGGCGCAGAAGCTGCCGGTTTATATTGAAGACACCCAGCTTATTGTCGGACGTCTGGGCAGGGACAACTGCCGTTACGGCATTCTGTATCCCGAACTTGACGGCGATTTCTACAAGTCCGTCCTGGATGACTTCGCGACCCGCGAGAACCCGCCCATCCGCGTCATGGATGAGGATATCGATGTCATTGTCAACACCATAGGCAGCTACTGGAACGGCAGGACCTACCATCACGAGCTGTTCAAGAGAATGCCCGAACGCTGCAAGCACATGGCCTACGGCGACAGTGAGGGCCTCAAGCCCCGCTATGTGGTGGCCGAATCCTCTTCGCTGCGGTCCAGCCTGCAGTGGGTGCTGGACTTTGACAAGGTGCTCAAGCTCGGTTTCAAGGGTGTGAAGGAAAACGCCAGACGCCGCCTCGAGGAACTGGATCCAAAGGATCCCTACAATATCGTCAACCGCATTCCCTTCCTTGAAGCGGTGATGCTGACCTGCGATGCCGTTGTCGTCTGGGCGCGCAGGCATGCCATTCTGGCCAGAGAGAAGGCCGCCGCGGAGAAGGATCCCGTCCGCCGTCAGGAGCTGCTCGAAATTGCCGAGCGCTGCGAATGGGTGCCGGAAAACCCGGCTCGAAACTTCCATGAAGCAGTGCAGTCGCACTGGTTCGCCCAGGCCTTCTCCCGTCTGGAGCAGCGCACCGGCTGCATCATTTCCAACGGCCGCATGGATCAGCAGCTCATCTCCTACTACCGTCAGGACATGGCCTCCGGCGCCCTGACCGAAAAGAAGGCTCTGGAAATCCTCGGCTGCCTCTGGTGCCAGATGGCGCAGTTCATCGAGCTGCCCCTCTCTCCCGGCGTCATGGACACCCAGGCCGGCTTCGCCCACTGGGAGGCCGTCACCATCGGCGGCCAGACGCCCGACGGCCAGGACGCCACCAATGAACTCACCTACCTGCTCCTGCGCTCCAAGCGCGAATTTCCCACGCACTACCCCGATCTCGCCGTACGCGTGCACACGCGCTCCCCGAAGCGCTACCTCTGGGACATCGCCGAGACAATCAAGCAGGGACAGGGCTACCCCAAGATTGTCAACGATGAGGAACTCATCCCCCGCATGCTGGCCAAGGGCGCCCCTGTCAGCGAAGTGTATGACTATGTGGTGAGCGGCTGCAACGAAACCCGCCTTATCAATCGTGAAAGCTACATGAGTCCCGGCACTCAGGTGAATCTCTGCGCCGCGCTGGAACTCACCCTGCGCAACGGCCGTCTGAAGAAGTTCGGTGACGAGCTCTTCACCTTTGAAACGGGCGACCCGCGCTCCTTCAAGTCATGGGATGAATTCTGGAACGCCTATGTGGCGCAGCAGAACAATCTCATCACCACATCCTTCGTACTGCAGGACACCATCCACCACACACGCGCCAAGTACTTCGCGAGCCCGCTGGCCTCCGGCCTGCACACGCTCTGCGTAGAGTCCTGCGTGGACCTGAACAGCGACGTGGCTCCCGAAGGGGCTCTTGACCTGGCCTTCTTCGATGCCATCGGTTTCGGCACGCTGGTGGACTCCCTGTGCGTCATCAAGAAACTGGTCTTCGAGGACGGCACGCTCTCCATGCAGGAGCTGCTGGACGCTCTGGACTGCAACTTCGAAGGCAAGGAAGCCCTGCAGGCCTTCGTGCAGTGCGCCCCGCGCTTCGGCAACGGCGAGGACTACGCGGACAACATGTACAAGATGGTGGAGAGGAGCGCTCTCGACTTCACTGCCCGCTATGCGAAGAACTACGGTGTGCAGCCCATTGAAATCCGCACAACGTCCGTGACCGCCAACGTGCCTCACGGCAAGTTCGTGGGCGCAATGCCCAACGGCCGCAAGGCCTGGCTGCCTCTGTCGGACGGCAGTTCCCCGTCTCACGGCGCCGACCTTAACGGCCCCACCGCGGTGCTGCTCTCCCAGTACAAGAGCACCAACTGGAACGCGCCTAACCGCGCCTGCCGGCTGCTGAACATGAAGGTGGCACCCAAGACCGTGGAGGGCGACGAGGGCACGCAGAAGCTGGTCGACCTCTTCCGCAGCTTCATCGACCTGCGCGTCTGGCATCTGCAGCTCAATGTCATCAACCGCGAAACCATGCTGGCGGCACAGAAGGATCCGCACAAGTACCGCAACCTCGTGGTCCGCATCGCCGGATACAGTGCCTACTTCGTCGATCTGAACACGGATCTGCAGAACGATCTGATTGACCGCACCGAACAGCAGTCCGTCTAGCCCTCCTCTGCCTCATTCTGCTTCACTTTCAGGGCGGGCCGTTCTCCCTGTCCGACCCGCCTTTCAGCCTCCCCGGCCCCCAAACGGGGAGGCTGACAATCAAAATAGAGAGACAAGCATATGAAATTCATAGATTTCCGTTTTCGCCCCTGCGTCAAGGCCGTGATTGACTCCATTGTCAACAATCCCGCCTTCAGCGGCTTTGTGGCCGCAACCGGCTTCGGCAGCGGCCCCGCCCCCACTCTTGCGGATGAAGTGGCCATGTTCCACAGCCTCGGCGGCGAAAAATTTGTCATGAACGGCCGCGACTGCGAGACGGTTTCCCGCGCTGCATCCTCCAACCCCGGCGTTCTCGAGGCGATGAAGGCCTTTCCGGAAGAAATCATCGGCTTCTACGGCTTTGATCCGTACAAGGGCATGCCGGGCATCAGTGCCTTCAAGAAGGCCGTCCTTGAAGACGGCTTCGCCGGCGCCTCCATTGACGCGGACATCTGCCGTCTTCCTCTCGATGACGCACGCTTCTATCCCCTGTACACGGTATGCTGCGAACTCGATGTGCCGATAATCATGACGACCGGCCCTGCGCCCATGCCGGGCGTTCCCATGAAAAACACAAGCCCCGTTCTGGTCGATCATGTCGCCTCGGATTTTCCGGAACTGCGCATCGTCATGAGCCATGCGGCCTGGAACTATCCCCAGGAAGCTCTCGCCACCGTTTTCCGCAACGAAAACGTATATATGGACATCTCGGACGTCACCATGAACATGTGGATGGATTTCTATGTGCCGGTCATCAACAACCGTCTAGCGGACAAGGTCTTCTTCGGCAGCGCGCATCCGTTCACGCCTCTGTCCGAAGCCCTTGAAGTGACTGCCGGCATCGGCCTGAATCCTGATGTTCTGGAAAAAGTGATGTACAGCAACGCCAAAAATTTCCTGAACGTCTAGCAGAGGATTTCTGAAGCGTCCGGGGAAAGCCGCTGGTCATTCGGAGGGGGCCGAAGACATTCTTCAGCCGACAGCTGACCGTCCCTGCTTCCGCCGCTTCCTCTCCGTAT
>JAUNSE010000102.1 GCA_030539415.1 Desulfovibrionaceae bacterium | reverse complement strand
ATCAACGGCATTTGCGGAAGATTGCTTAGGTTTTCCTTTAAAAAGGCAGGCGTTTCGTTGAACAGACAACCGTGTGAAAGATACCATAGTATTTTCTCTTCACCTTCATCAGACTGAGCTCTGAGACAGACACTCCCCTTTAAAACCATATAAATATATGCATCATCTGCAGAGATTATTGTCCTCTTCTTCATACGAACTTGATTATTTTCTGTAATCGATTTCCAGCATTCATTGATACCTTTCAATTCAATATAAGAAGACATTTTACAAACCTCTTTCACGTATTATACTAAAAATATATGATATTATTTATGATATTATAAAACTAAAAAATAACAATATTAGCTCAATAGAAACTATAAATATAGCTCTATCTTTGACAATAAACACATATATAACATGCCACATCGCCAAAAAGAATCGAATGATTATATCATGGCAACAATATCAAACTTATTGTGAATAAAATATCAAACACTTTAAAGACAAAAACACTTAAGCGAATTACTATCAGCAACAGACAGAACCAAATTTAAATTCTCTCTGTATAAATAATAATTTATATTACAAATTTAGAGATTTATTTTCTATCGCGACCTGAAGTTCACTTTACTATCTCTGCAGCACAAAAGCCAGTTGCAAAAGTAACGGAGATTTTTTGAGGCAGAAGCGAAAAAATTCCAGGTACAGAAGTCTTATCGCACAGATTTTTTTTAGGCTCACTGAATTTATTTCAGGAACTGTTGCTGGAGCTACTTTTTTTGTCTCTTTTTTCACATATAAAAAATATAGTGATCCTCTCACATACGAACTTTGGCGAGTCAGCGGTGGAAATCAGTTTTCTGAAGCACTGTGCGGATGAGCGGATCACGGATGAACGGCTCATTTGATACTGCCGTACAGATTTTTCTCCGAAGATGTCCGGCGGAGCGATATGGAGCATATCCCGCCGCAAAAGTCAGACAGAGATATCTCCAAAGAAAAAAATCTGTTCTTATTTTAATTTTGTATTGGCGATACCAGTACAAATCCTGCTTGTCAAATGCATTATTGGGAGAACGTATATGACTATGCGAGCACTCAAGAACAAGCTCTTGCAGCTTGTCTGCCTTCTGATCGCGGTATCATTTTTTGTTCCTGTCGAGAATTCAAACGCCATCGAATTCAAAGCCAAAGGACGCTGGCAGGTGCTCTTCGAAATGGGCAACTGGTTCCCGCGCTACAGGAATTTCAACTGGCAGCCGGGCAATGACTCCTTCGGCGCGTGGCAGGTCTTCTACACGCACCTTGAGTTTGTCGCCAGCGAGAACGTAAGCGGCGCCATCGACCTCGAAATCGGCGGCATCGACTGGGGTCTGGCGAGCTACGGCGGTGCCCTCGGCGCCGACGGCACCGATATCGAAGTAGCCAACGCCTACATTGACTGGATGATTCCCCAGACCGAGGCGCAGGTCCGCATGGGCATTCAGATGATGCGCATTCCGGGCATTCTGGCCGAATGGGGCTTCAACGCTGTCTTCGGACAGATGATGGCCGGCACATCCATCAGCACGCCGCTCTACAAGAGCAACGACCTCAACATCGATGGAACATTCTTCTGGGCCAGACCCTACAATGACAACTCGTCCAATTCCAGCGGCTACACGGACAAGAACACCACGCATCTGGACAACCTCGACGTCTTTGCGCTGACCATTCCTGTCAGAGGGCAGAACTGGAAGTTCCAGCCCTTCGTGCTGTATGCCAACATCGGCCAGTACAGCCTGACCGGCCTCACGGCCACCAATGAAGCCGCACTCACCGCTCCCCGCGGCGGTCTGATGCCTCTCATGGGCAATGCGTACGGCGGCGGCTATGTCAACTCGATTCAGCGCTTCGATCACGCCTCCCAGTTGGACCCCTGGGGCACGGGCATCTTCGCCGGCGGCTTCTTTACCTACAACATCACCGACAGGCTTTCCTTCGGTCTTGAAGGCGCCTACGGCTCGGTCAACATGGGCCAGATCAAGAACTACCAGTTTGTCGCGGGCGGCAAGTCCGACACCTTTGACGTGAAGCGCGCCGGCTGGTTCATCGGCGGACGCATCGACTACAGGACCGACTGGGGCACGCCCGGCTTCCTGTTCGCGTACGGTCCCGGCGAAGACGACGATCCGCACAACGGTTCCGAGCGTCTTCCCGTGTTCAACAGCTCCTGGGGTCTCACCAACCTCGCCTTCGGCGGCGGCATTGCCCAGGTTTCGTGGAAGGTCCTCGGCCACAGCCCCAGCGGCATGGCCACCTTTGTCGCCCAGTGGAAGGACATCCCGTCCTTTATCGACGACATGAAGCACACCTTCAAGTTCGCCTACATTCTTGGCGCCAACAGCACCGAAATGCCCAAGAAGGCCGGCATTGATCTCAGACGGTTCGACGGCCCCCACAGCTATCTGACCTACAATGACAATGCGTGGGAAATCGACCTCAATACCAACTACAAGATGTACGACAACTTCAATATCATTCTCGAAGCCGCCTACGTGCGCCTCAATCTCGATCCCGATGTCTGGGACCATGACACATACGAGAACATGAACGAAGACAACTGGAAGTTCTCGCTCATCTTCGAATACAACTTCTAGTCACATTTTGCAGATTTCTTTTCTGAACATTGCAAAAGGGAGCCGGTACAGCACCGGCTCCCTTTTTCGCTGCATTGCCAGACAACGCACATGCACATGTCACCACTTGACAGCAGTGCATATCTGTACCACAAAAGTGCATACTCCAGAGATGTTGACAAAAGTATGCTTCAAGGAGGTATCTGATCGTGAAATATAAATTCTTTCGCACTCTTGCACGTTCTCTCGCTGTCATGCTGACCGTCTGCCTCCTGCCAGGCCCCGCGCATGCCGCCGAATCTTCAGTACTGCAGCCGGACATGAAGAAGGAGCAGAACATGAAGACTGATCTGCCGGGCTACACTCCCGGAGCCGAAGTAGTCACACTGGGCGGCTCGCGCCCCCAGATTGACTCCATAGACGGGATTGTCTACGCACAAATATTAAGCAGACGCGCCGCTCGCCCCCTGCACATGAATCTGCTTGTTCCGCGCACAGCAGACCGCAAGCCCGCCATCGTCTATTTCCCCGGCGGCGGCTTCACGAGCGCCGATCACGGCAAGTTCATCGAAATGCGCATGGCTCTGGCCAGCAGAGGCTTTGTCGTGGCCGCGGCGGAGTACCGTCCCGTTCCCGTCACCTTCCCCGGACTGGTGCAGGACGGCAAGGCGGCCGTGCGCTTCCTTCGCGAGCATGCCGATGACTATGGCATAGATCCGACCCGCATAGGCGTTCTCGGTGATTCCGCGGGCGGCTATCTCGTGCAGATGCTCGGCACCACCAATGGTGTCAGAAGCTACGATACCGGCGATTTCACAAGCCAGTCATCCGATGTGCAGGCCGTGGTCACCATCTACGGCATTTCCGACCTGACCTGCATCGGCGAGGGCTTTGCCCCTGAAATCCAGAAAATACACACCTCGTATGCTTCCACCGAGGCGCTGCTCGTCTTCGGACCGGCCTTCGGCACCAGTCCCGGCGGTTCGGTGACCGAGGACAGAGCCAGAGCGCTGGCCGCCAGTCCTCTGGGCAACATGGGTCCCGGCAAGCCGCCCTTCCTCATCATGCACGGCAGCAGCGACACGCTTGTTTCTCCCGAGCAGAGCGCCATGCTCTACAGAGAGCTTGTCAGAAACGGCAATTCCGCCGAATACATTCTGGTGAAAGGCGCCGGACATGGTGACCTCACATGGTATCAGCAGCCTGTCATTGACAGAGTGGTCAGCTGGTTTGCCAGAACACTGGGCGAACCCGTCAAGTCTGCCCCGACAGACAAGGGCGGAAATCTGTAGAGAGCCTCGGTTTACAGACGCGGACATGCTCCGGGAGGGACACCGTCATGAACACCACGTCGCGGCAGGACATGCTGACAGGCCTGCCCGGGTATACCCCCGGCGCAAATGTCATTGACGTGCCTGTCACCGAGGAAGGCATCGACTTCATCAGCAATGCTGTCTATGCGCAGGTCCTCGGCCCCGGAGCACCCCGCAGCCTGCATCTCAACCTGCTTGTTCCCCGAAGTCCTGAAAGGAGAAAGGCTGAACAGCCTTCAGGCTCCCGCCCGGCAGTGCTCTGCCTGCCTGGCGGAGGCTTTCTGGCTGCCGACAGAGATCGCTATATCGGTCTGCGCATGGCTCTGGCCCGCCGCGGCTTTGTTGTGGCGTGCGCGGAATACCGCGTCATCCCCGACCTTTTCCCCGGACTCGTGCTGGACGCGAAGAGGGCCGTGCGCTTTCTGCGCCGGCATGCCGGAATCTACGGCATCGATCCGGACCGCATTGCCGTGCTCGGCCATTCCGCCGGCGGCTATCTAGCCCAGATGCTCGGCCTCACCAATGATGACCCGGCATTCGAGCCTGGCGCGGACGATGGAGCGGACGGCATTGGCGCCGACTGCTCCGGTCCGGCGGAAAGCTGTGCGGTGCAGGCCGTTGTCAGTGTGTACGGGGTCTCGAATCTGGCGAGCATAGGCGAGGGTTTTCCTGATCCGGCCCCTGCTGTCAACGCTTCGCCGGCCTCCCCGGCCGCGCTGCTGCTCCATGGTGCCGCCATGAAAGACCGCACCGGCGGCTCGATTCTTGACAATGAAGAAATGGCTCTGGCCGCCAGTCCCATGGGGCATGTCGGCAGAGCCAAGCCCCCTTTCCTGCTTCTGCACGGCAGCGGGGACACACTCGTCTCGCCCATGCAGAGCGCCCGCCTGTACGAGGCTCTGCGGCATTTCGGCTGCCCTGCCGACTACATGCTCGTGCGGGATGCCAACCACGGGGACAATGTCTGGTATCAGGACAATATTGCCGAAGGCATCGGCGACTGGCTTGTCCGTACTCTGGGCGACCCGCATGAGGGGCCCTCGTCAGAGATGGCGGAGCCGTTTGCTTCATGCACCGTGCCGCAGGAGGACCTGCCCGAAGCGCTCCTGCCGGGGCAGGTTCCCGGCGCCCGTCTGCTTGCCGTTCAGGGCGACACTGCCCGCATCGACATGATGGACAACGTGGTCTACGAGCGTATCGTGCGTCGTTCGGGAGCGCGGAGCATGCACATGTCGCTTCTTGTGCCGCGGGCGAAGCACGCAACGACAGGAGCGGGAGGGAGAAGGCCGGCTCTAGTCTTCTTTCCCGGCGGAGGATTCCTCTCCGCCAACCGGTCCGTCTGCCTGCAGCTGCGCATGGCGCTGGCCGAGAAAGGCTTTGTCGTGGCTTCAGCCGAATACCGCGTCGTGCCGGATATCTTTCCGGCCCCCCTGAAGGACGCGAGAGCCGCCGTGCGCTTTCTTCGCTCACATGCGCTGAACTTCGGCATCGACCCGGACCGTATCGGCGCTCTGGGAGAATCCGGAGGAGGATGGCTGGCCTCGCTGCTGGGCATGACCGGCGATGCCGGACCGATGGACGGTGAACCTGACACGCCTTCCTGCGGAGTGCAGGCCGTTGCCACCCTGTACGGACTTTCCGACCTTGCGCGCATAGGCGAGGGATATGGCGAGGAAATCGAGCGCATTCATCTGTCGCCGGCAGCACCGGAAGCCCTGTACGTGCATGGAGCGGCCCTGGCCCCGCGCCGGGGAGCCTCCATCGCTTCCGCCCCCGAGGCGGCTCTTGCAGCCAGCCCGACAGGACATGCCGGTCCTGGCAGACCGCCTTTCCTGATACTGCATGGCACAGCGGACACGCTGGTCTCGCCGATGCAGGCCGAGCGGCTGTACCAGGTTCTGAAAAAGGACGGCAATGAGGCGGAGTACGTGCTCGTCAGAAATGCCGGCCATGCGGACAGCACGTGGCATCAGCAGGCCATCTGCCGTCTTGTCGCCGACTGGTTCGAAAATACTCTCGCGGCGCGCAGCTTTCGCTGAACGCTTCCCTTCCCGCAGGACCTCCCGGACTGCCCGCTTCCCGGTCAGGAAAATGGCTGCAGGGCTTCTTGCAAAACGACAAGCTTTTGTCTAAAAGAGATTCCAAATATCACGCCTCTATCCTCCAGTGCTGTTCAGTTTTTTTGTCACACTGCTCCGCGCATGGAGGCTTTTTTCTCTTCAGGCTTCCGCCTCTCCTTCTTGGGATCACCATACTTTAACCATATATGTTCGCCTTTTTGCACAGGCGTGAATTCATTTCTATCTCCCGGCCTGGCCGGGTGAATCTGGAGACCGGCTTTTCATGACACGCAAAGATCGCACCGAAGGCATTTACAGCCGCCGTGAAGTTCTCGACACCAATGAACGCAAGCAGTACTACCTTATACAGCTCAAGGATCTGCTTGTTTACGCCTATCGGTACTCCGAAGACGTCAAGAAGCGCTTTGACCGCGCCCAGTTCAATGTTGAGAAGTTCAAGACGCTTTCCGATATCAAGCATATCCCGATTCTCAAGAAGAAGGAGCTTATCTTCCTGCAGTCCATGGGACCCAGACTGGGCGGTCTTCTGACCAAGGATATCGGCGAGCTGAAGCGCGTGTTCCTGTCCCCCGGACCCATCTTCGATCCCGAGGACAGAGCCGAGGATTACTGGGGATACACCGAAGCCTTCTATTCCGTGGGCTTCCGTCCCGGCGACATAGTGCAGAACACGCTCAACTACCAGCTGACACCCGCCGGCCTGATGTTTGAAGAGCCCCTGCGCAATCTGGGCTGTTCCGTCATTCCCGCCGGCCCCACCGAAGCCGCCACCCAGCTCGACATCATGCAGAAGCTGCGCGTCTCCGGTTATGTCGGCACGCCCAGCTTCCTCATGCATCTCGCCCAGAAGACCGAGGAGAAGGGAATCAACCTGCGCAAGGATCTTTTCCTCGAAGTGGGCTTCGTCACTGGCGAGCGCCTGTCCGAAAGGATGCGCAACCAGCTCGAGAAGAAATACGACATCATCATGCGCCAGGGCTACGGCACTGCCGATGTGGGCTGTATCGGCTACGAGTGCTTCCACAAGACCGGTCTGCACATCGCCAACCGCTGCTACGTGGAAATCTGCCATCCTGACACCGGCATTCCGCTGAAGGACGGTGAAATCGGCGAAATCGTGGTCAC
>JAUNSE010000101.1 GCA_030539415.1 Desulfovibrionaceae bacterium | reverse complement strand
TGTCCGTAAGGAGGCGGCGCTATGGCGAAACTCTCGAAATTTGAAGTGGTGGAAGCTCTCGCAGAATTGAGCCCCAGCGACAGAGCCTTCGTCATTTCTCAGTTTACGTCCGGCAAAGGCAAAGCATCATTGCTCAATCTCCACGATGATGTGGCCGAAAAGCGTTTTGCCCAGGGTCGTTTCTGCCCTCATTGCCAAGGGCGGAACATCGTGCGCTTCGGCCATAGCCATCAAGGCGCTCAGCGCTACCGCTGCAACGACTGCCGCAAGACCTTCACAGCGACGACCAAAACCATCTATGCCCACGCCAAGAATCCGGACCTTCTGCCGGCCTATTTGGTCTGCATGAAGCAGCATCTTTCACTGCGAGAGAGCGCGAAAGAATGCGGGGTCTCTTTGCGAACATCGTTCCTGATGCGACACCGCATTCTCGACATCCTTGCTGCTTCACAACCGACTGCGGACCTGGACGGCATCGTTGAAGCTGACGAGACGTTTCTTGATTTGTCCTTCAAGGGCAATCACACTGCCGACGGCTTCAAGATGCCTCGCGAACCGCATCGTCGTGGCCATACTTCCGTTCAACGTGGCAATTCCCTTAACAAGGTTTGCGTTGTTACCGCCATCGACCGCGAGAATGACACCAATGCCGTAGTCTCCAACCTCGGCGTGCCAAGCGCGTCCGACATTATCGATGCCATCGGGACGGACATCCAACCTAAATCTGTACTCTGCACCGACAAGAGCAGCTCATACCGACTCCTGGCGACGAACAACAACCTTGATCTGGTGCGGTTAAAGGGCGGTAAGATCAAGCGTGGTATCTATCACATTCAGAACGCTAACCAACTTCACCAATCGATAAAAGAATTTCTAGGGCCATTTCATGGAGTTGCCACCAAATACTTGCGCAACTACATGGTATGGCACAGGGTGTTCCATTTCCGGATTGGCGACCGACGCCCTCTCAAAGATGCCAAGGAAGCGCTCCTGCTTCACAACGTCTGCTCGAGGACGCGCGAAGTCTCAGCTCGTCCGGCAGTTCCGCTCACGTCGACCCGTCAAGTGCCGAATCTGCCGGAGGTGATGAAGGTGATGGTCGAAAAGGAGGAATTGGCCCGATGCAAGCTGAAGAAGAACCAGAAAGGACGGAGTATTCCTCCGCAGACTGAGGAAGCTATCCCACCGATCCTCGAGAACGAACCCTTCTAAAATCAACAACCTGATTTAACAGAGCCTTCTTTTTTTGTCATAAGCCTTATCCTTTCCCTCGAGCCGGTCGGTGCATCGGCCGGGTGTTTATAAAATGTTATTTTGAAAATAACAAGTTTTGGAAAAATGGCAAGAGGTCCCCATGGGAAATTCAACTCGTTTGAGCGATACGGTTCATTTGCTGGCCACCGTGCAAATCGTGCGGGAAGTGGCGCTCAGAAAGGGAGAGGACGCAAGAGCATGTCTGAGCAGTGCGGCCATTGCGGCCAGCATCCACACCAATCCCAGCTATGTCCGCCAGCTGATGATGACGGCGAGCAGAGCGGGACTGCTGGTGTGCGAGCGGGGACGCGCCAATCCTGTCCTTGGCAGGCCGGCACGGGAGATTTCTCTCCTTGACATCTACAGGGCCGTGGAAAAGGAAAAGCCTCTTCTGCGGCTGGACACGCACATCAATCCGGAGTGCAATGTTGGAATTGGCATTCAGATGTCTCTTGGCTCCTCATATGACAAGGTTCAGAAATGCGCCGAGGAATGCATGGCAACAATTACGCTTCAGGATGTTATTGACGGATTCTATTCCCGCATGGGCAGAGACAGTCTGCCTGACTAGCGCCGTGTGCGGAGTCCTTTCGGCCCCCTTCAGTCTGCAGCGGACGGAGTCTTTCAGGCTGGGCAGGTCGGAAGGCGGTGACAAATATCACTGGCCAATTCTCCGCGGCATCCTATATATGCGTCATGGGCTGAAAAAGGCCGGGCATGCCGGCATCAGCATATCTGAAAAAATCGATATATGGATATTCAAATGTCTAAACAAATACGCAATATCATCAAGATAGATACTGATTTGTGCACCGGATGCGGTCAGTGCGTGCTCGACTGCGCCGAAGGCGCCATCGCCATTGTGGACGGCAAGGCCAGAGTCATCTCGGAATCCTACTGCGACGGGCTGGGCGCGTGTCTGCAGGGCTGTCCCGTTGGTGCTCTGACGATCGAGCAGCGCGAGGCGGTGCCCTTTGACGAGGAGGCCGCCATGCGCCATGTGGCCGCGCAGAAGAGCGGCGCAGCCTTGGGCGGACTGAAACCGATGCCGCAGGGCGGCTGTCCCGGCTCCGCCATGAGGGAGTTTCCCATGCAGGCCTCCGGTTCCTGTCCCGGGTCGGCGGTGCGGACATTTCCCATGCAGGCGCAGGGCGGCGCGGCATCGCTGCATGACGCTCAGCCCTCTCCGGCAGCCGGAGAGCGCAGACTGACCTGGCCGGTCAAGCTTCGCCTGCTGCCGGCGCATGCCCCCTTTCTGCAGAACGCGCACGTGCTGCTGGCCGCCGACTGCGCGGCAGCCGCCTCAGCCGGCTTTCACTCTCTGGCGGACGGGAAGGTTGTCGTCATTGCCTGTCCCAAGTTCGAGGACAACCAGGACATGCTGGAGCGCCTGAAAGCGCTTTTTCTCAATGCCAGCCCGGCATCGGTCACCGTCATCCGCATGGAGGTGCCCTGCTGCCGCGGCATTGCCGCTCTCTGCCATGAGGCAGGCTCGGTGACAGACCGTCCGGTGCAGGAAATCATCATGGGCTGTGACGGCCGGATCAGGAGCCGGCAGTAGCAGGGACGGTCCGGGGCAGGAGCAGATTTCTGCCCCGTGCCCGGCGAAAGCGCTAGCGGGAGCTGTTCCTTGTCTTCCTGCCGCTTTGAGTCTTCGCCTTCTTAGTTTTTCTGGACGAGGATTTGGCCTGGGACTTCCGGGCCTTCTTGCTCTTGCGGACCGACTTCCTCGCCTTGCCTGCCGAGGGCTTTGCCGGTGCAAGGGAGCTCGGCGAATGCACCTGGCTGTCCTCGCCGAAAGCCGCTATGACGGCTATTTCCCGGGAGAGAGCCTCTTCAAGGCCGCGGTCTCTGAGTTCCCTGACGTCGCTGGAATACAGACCTATGCGCACCTGATTGCTGCTCAGCGTGTTGTGAGCCGAGACATTGTTCAGGTAGGCGTTCTTCTTGGGAACGCGCCGCCGCACGACCAGCAGGTCGGCCAGAAGCACGGCGCCCTGTCCCTGCAGGCTGGCTACCGGCGCCCCGTAGCCGGAACGCACGCAGCCTTCCATCTCCTCACGGCCGCCCGTGCCGCGATGCAGCACTATAAGGGTGATCAGACGATCGGCCTTGCTCGGCTGGCTGCTCAGGTCAAATCCGTGATCCCGCATCTGCTGCTCGACCCGCTGCTGCAGACGGCCGGCTATTGCCCTGTGATCGCTGATGATGACGTTGGCAGTCTCCCCGTGCGCCCTGTCCGCTGTCTCGAGCGTCACCGAGCGGCTGATAACAAGATCTCCCGGCAGGGTCGGGTGCAGGCTCTCGGCCGGAGACATGCCGGCGGTCTTTCTGCATGCGGTCTGCGGCAGGACGAGGCACAGGAGAAACAGAAAAAGCAGATATGTGGTTGCCTGTTTGCGCATGTCTTCTCCGGAAGTGGGGCGGCGGCCCGGCATGCAGCAGGGAAAGGGATTTCGGGCCGCGGACAGGATGGCGTCAGGGCGGGACCGCGTCAGCGCATGGCCGCGGCAAGGTCCTGGCTCAGCATGTCTTCAAGAGCCATGACAGCATCTTCGCGGCTCATTCCCGTATCGGTGACGCTGGCGCTGTACTGCTGCGTGACTGGCTCCTCGTCGAGACGGTCGAAGCAGATGTCCGCGCTGATGGCCCATGTCTCCACACGCTGCGCATCGGCGGCCGAGACGGTGAGGCCGAGGGCGGCGCCGACGCCTGCGCCGATCAGGGCGCCGGTTCTGCGGCCGGCAAGACTGCCCACGACCAGGCCCAGGCTTGTGCCGACGGCCGTGTTGGCCAGCGTCTGCGAAGCGTTCAGGCGCACGCCGTCACTGGCGGCGAGATAGATGTCCTTCACGTCAATATCCACGACAACGTCCGCGTCATCGGCCGAGTAGGCCGGCCTTGTGCCGAGGCGGCTCTGCAGCGTGGATGTCACGAGCGAGGCGAAGTCGTCGCAGAAGTTCTCATCGCCGCCCGAAACCCGCACCATGACAGTTTCCTCCGGGGCTACAGGCCAGGGCGAGAGGCGGGATGTTCCCGGCATGCCCGCCTCCGGCGCCTCCTTTGACGAGCAGCCGGGCAGACTCAGGGCGCAAAGCGTCAGCAGCAGGGAGAGTGCGAGCAGAAATAGGGGCCTTGTACGTTGCACTATGGTGTCTCCACAGATTTTTGAAAGGTTTTCAGGACTGTTACCAGAAGCAGCCGCATGTGTCCAGCAAGGCCGGAACAAAAGTCCGCAGCCTCGGGAAGACGCTTGACCTGATTTTATTTTTTCGTATGCTCGGCCCTGTTTTGTTGAGGGGGACAATATGGGCAAGAATCTTATCATCGTTGAATCACCGACCAAGGTGAAAAGCATCGAGAAATTCAAACTGGGAAAGAACTACAAAGTTACAGCATGTGCCGGACATGTGCGGGATCTCCCCTCAAATACGCTTGGGGTGGATGAGAATAACGGTTTTGAACCCCAGTATGAAATTATACATGACAAGGAAAAGATCGTTTCAGAACTGCAGTCGCAGGCAAAGGATGCTGACACTGTATACCTTGCGCCTGATCCGGATCGTGAGGGAGAGGCTATCGCCTGCCATATAGCCGTACTTTTGAAGGACAAGGCAAAGGATATAAAACGGATTCAGTTCAACGAGATTACCAAAAAGGCGATTCTCGAGGCGCTTGAACATCCAAGAGACCTGGATGTCAATCTGTTCCATGCCCAGCAGGCCAGACGCGTGCTGGACCGTCTTGTCGGCTACAAGATTTCTCCCCTGCTGTGGAAGACCGTGAAGCGCGGCATATCGGCCGGGCGCGTGCAGTCCGTGGCCCTGCGCCTCATTGTGGAGCGCGAGCTTGAGCGCGAGGCCTTCAGGCCGGAGGAGTACTGGCTTTTTCACGCCCTGCTCAAGACCCCTCAGGGCGAGCCCATAAGGCTCGAACTGGCAAAAGTGGACGATTCCCTCGGAGAGCAGCCCTTCATGGTGACGAAGGTGGAGAGCAGACGCCGGGAACGGCAGCCGCAGCCGCCCTTCATCACCTCCACCCTGCAGCAGGTGGCCAACACGCGTCACGGCTATTCGGCCAAGCGGACCATGGGCATAGCCCAGCGCCTGTATGAAGGCATAGAGATGAAGGACGGCAGTGTCACCGCCCTCATCACCTACATGCGCACGGACTCCACGCGCATTTCGGATGAGGCCAAGGCCGCGGCCGCGGACTTCATCGCCGCGGAATACGGCAGGGACTATCTGCCTGCCGAAAAGCGCAGCTTCAAGGTCAAGGAGACGGCGCAGGATGCGCACGAGGCCATCAGGCCCGTGGATGTGACCATTGTCCCCGAAGCGGTGCGGCCGAGCCTGACCGACGAGCAGTACAATGTCTACAGGCTCGTCTGGGCCCGCTTTGTCGCCTCCCAGATGGCAGTGGCTGTCTACAGCGACACCTCCGTCACCGCGGCCTGCGGCGGCACCGAGTGGCAGGCAAAGGGACAGAGGCAGCTGTTCGACGGCTGGACAAGGGTTCTTCCCGGCGACAAGGACAGTCTTCTGCCCGACCTGTCCGAGGGCATGGAGCTTGCCCGCGGCGTCATCGAGAAGGAGCAGAAATTCACGCAGCCGCCGGCCCGTTATTCGGAAGCCTCACTGGTGCGCTCTCTTGAAGAGCTGGGCATAGGCCGCCCCTCCACGTATGCCACCATCATCACGACCCTTGAAAACCGGGAGTACGTGGAAAAGAAGGAGCGGGCCTTTGTACCCACGGAGCTCGGCCGTGTTGTCTGCCGCCAGCTTCTGGACTGCTTCCCCAATCTCATGGACGTGCACTTTACGGCCGACATGGAAAACAAGCTGGACATGGTGGCCGAGGGCACCGAGGGTTGGGTCGAGCTGCTGACCGATTTCTCGAGGGACTTCAATCCGTCTCTGGACAAGGCCGCAAAGGAAATGAAGAACTTCAAGGGCGGAATGGAGACAAATCTTGTCTGCCCGGACTGCGGCAAGCCCCTTCTGATACGCTTCGGCAAGGCCGGCGCCTTTCTGGCCTGCCAGGGATATCCGGACTGCAAGTACAGCAGCAATTTTGTTCGCGACGCCGAAGGCGTGCTCAGTCCCGCGGCCAGCGAGGTGACAGTTGTCGGCACCTGCCCGGACTGCGGATCCGATCTGATAGTGAAGAGGGCCCGCACGGGCAGCCGATTCATTGCCTGCTCCTCCTATCCCGAGTGCCGCCACACGAGCCCGTATACCACGGGTGTCGTCTGCCCCAAGTGCTCAAAGGGGCATCTTGTTGAAAAAAGCTCCAAAAAGGGGAAGCTTTTCTACTCGTGCGACCGTTATCCGGACTGCGATTTCGCGACCTGGAACGAACCCGTGGCCAGAGTCTGCCCCGACTGCGGCTCTCCCTATCTTGTGATCCGCAGGACCCGTCAGGGAGACGAACTGGCCTGCCCCAACAGGGAATGCGGATATACGGCCCCCCTGCACGACGAGGAGAGCTGAGTCTGCTGACCGGCTGCGCATCATGCGCGCCGCGTTCCTGACTGTATCGGGCCGTGACGGAAACGCCGTCACGGCCCGAACGCATTTTCAGGCGGAGAGGGGAGCATGCGCCGGATGCGTCTGCGGGCATGCTCAGTCCGGCCGATGGCCGTGTCCGGCGGGTCATCCCTCACAGTTTCTTCACTCCGGCAGGGGCACAGTGTCTTCCGGGAAATCTTCCTCCGTCCCGATCTCTGCGGCGCTTGCAGAGAGGTTTTTTCCGGGCTCGGGGAGGTAGTCATGCAACTTGACATTTCTAGTACATAGTACTAGAAATGCGTTTTATTATGAAAACAGATCTCGGTCGGCTCTCCCCCTGGAAGCACTTTTTTTGCTCCATGATACGTCGATGCAACCTGTTGAGATGCTTTTGCTATTACAGCATGTGCAACT
>JAUNSE010000100.1 GCA_030539415.1 Desulfovibrionaceae bacterium | reverse complement strand
TGTCCTGTTCCCCGGCGTCGTCCTGTCCTCCGTTTCCCCCCGGCCCGGGCCGTCCTCCGGGGCCGCGGCCGCGCAGGGCACTGACGGGCGGAGGGGGCGGCATGTCTGGCTTCCTCGGCCCCCGCATCAGAGCTCTCCGCGGCAGTTCTCATGGATGGCCGGGCCCTGCGGCAGGATGCTGGGAAGCCCGCACTCTCTTCAACGCCGGAATGACTCGGGGCAGAGCGCGCCGCCGTGCCGGAAAAAAGAAAGAGGAGCGGGTGGCTCCGCTCCCCTGAGAAAAGATGCTTTCGGGACAGGCTACTTCGCGTCGGACAGCGCGGCCGCGGGCTTCGCGACGGCGCACAGCCTTTCGGCCAGGTCGCGGCCCATCTGCTGCAGCAGGCGGCTCTCGGCGCCGACAACGGCGTTGAACATGCTGTCCGAGCCGAACTCGGGCATGTTCAGGCGCTCTTCGGCGGCAAAGCTGCCGCGGTCAAGCACCTTGTTGCCGGTCCTGTCCACCAGGGTCCAGCGGGCCTCGAGCACGACGCGTCCGGACCTGTCCGCGTCCAGGCGCAGCACCTCGACATAGAGGTGGTACCAGATGCCGAAGTTGGCGCTCTGATAGGGCAGCACTGTGATGCCGTGCTGCAGCAGCGGCGCGGTCAGCATGTTGACCAGCACGCGGTGCACGCCCTGCTCGAGCGGCTCGCCCCAGACGTTGAAGCTGGCCACGTTCAGGCCCGACCCGCCGTCGTCGCGGATCACGATGCCGCTTCTGTCCAGATAGCCGGGCAGGACAATCTGCTCGACGGTCAGCGTGGTGCGCGGCATGTGCGGCACGCTCAAGGGGTCCGATGTGCCGTCAAGCAGGTAGAAGTCCGTGGGGCGGCTGATGCCGCAGCCGAGCAAGCTCAGGCAGAGAAGGCAGAGGGCAAGGCAGCGCAGGGCGCCGGAGCGGGCCGGAGCTGCTTTGAGAGGGGAGGGGCTTTGCGCGCGCATCTAGTAGGCTCCTTGGCGGCCGCGGAGAACGGATTCGGGATTGCGGTTGAGCGTGTCCGCGAAGCTGCGCAGCGAGCGGGCCGCCGCCGCGCCGTCGCGTATCAGATTGTTGAGCTGGGCTGCCAGGGCCGAGCCCGGGTCGACCATGTTCCTGGCCGAGGTGGCGACGCTGTGTATCTCCTCCACCGCCTCGGTGAATTCCTGCAGGGCCTTGCGCAGTTCGGCCATGGCCTGCGGCGTCTGCCTGGTGCCGGCGTTGACGCTGGCCAGGATGGCGTTGATCTGAGCCGGCGCCTCCTCGAGTCCCTTGAGCAGCCCGTTCATGGTGTCGAAGGTCGTGCGCACCGAGGTCAGCGTCTGCTCGATCTGGCCGCTGGTGACGAAGCCGTCAATCTTGTTCAGGATGCGCAGCATGCTGGCCGCGATGTCCTCGACCGGCAGCTTGCTCAGGGTCTGCTGCAGATTGTAGATGGGCGAGTTCATGGTGGGGATTTCCAGCAGCGGGTTGGGCGACTGGAAGCGGGCCGCGGTGTCGGGATGGAAGTCCAGCTGGATGCGGGCCGAGCCGGTGAGCAGGCTGGCCGTCTGCAGCTGGGCGCGCAGGCCCTTGCTGATCATCTCGCGGATGACTTCCTGCTCCGTGGTCTCGTCGTCCACGTGCTCGCCCGTGGTCAGGGTCAGATTCTCGGCGTAGATGCGGATGTGCACCGGCGTGGTGACGCCGCCGTTGCTGGCCGTGGTCATGAGGGTGATGCGCGTGACCGTGCCGATGTTCACGCCGCGCAGCATGACCGGCGAGCCGATGTTCAGGCCGGTCACCGAATTGTTGAAGTAGAGCACGTATTCCGTGTCGCTGGCCAGATACTTGCCGCCGCCCAGGGCGATGATGCCGGTGACAAGCAGGGCCAGGGCCGCCAGGATGAAGGCGCCGACAGCGGCCTTGTGGTTCTGAAGATTCATAGGCAGGCTCCGCGGATGCTGACCTGTGGGTGAACGCGGCCGGACGTCAGTTCCGGGCCGCGGCCGCGTCCGACTCGCCCCGGGTCAGGAAGCGCATGGTGGCGGGATCCGTGCCGGGCGTGCGGAGCAGCGTATGGGGATTGCCGCAGGCAGTCATGCTGCGGGAGACATTGTCCAGGAAGATGCAGGTGCTGGCTATGGCGAAGATGCTGGCCAGCTCGTGGGAGACGATGACGAAGGTCGTGCCCAGGCTGTCGCGCAGCTCCACGATGAGATCGTCCAGAAGCTTGGAGCTCACCGGGTCGAGACCGGCCGAGGGCTCGTCCAGAAAGAGCACGGCCGGGTCCAGGGCCAGGGCGCGGGCAAGGCCCGCGCGCTTGCGCATGCCGCCGGAGATTTCCGAGGGATAGTAGTCCTCGAAGCCGGCAAGGCCGGTGAGGGCCAGCTTGAGCAGGGCCTGGCTGCGTATCTCTTCTGGCGGGAGGCTCGTGTACTGCTCGAGGGGCAGGGCCACGTTCTCGGCCAGGGTCATGGAGCTCCACAGGGCGCCCTGCTGGAAGAGCACGCCGGTCTGGCGGCGCGCCCGGTAGCGGTCCTCGAGGCTGCCGGGCCAGAAGGGGCTGCCGCGGAAGGTCACGGTGCCGGAGCTCGGCTCCTTGAGCCCCATGAGCACGCGCAGCAGGGTGGACTTGCCGCAGCCGGAGCCGCCCATGATGAAGAAGATGTCCCCGCGGCGCACGGAGAAGGAGACGTCGCGCATGAGCGTGAAGCTGCCGTAGCCGACAGTCAGGTTCCTCGCGCCGATGAGTTCCGGTGCCGCTTCCGGGGCGGGCTGCTGTGTCTGTATCGATTGCTGGGCCATGGCTAGAACTTGAGGACGTTGAAGATGAGGGTGATGATGGCCGTGGAGACGATGATGCCCACAAGCGAGTGCACGACGGCCGTGGTGGTGGCCTGGCCGACGCCCTGGGCGCTGCGCGAGCAGCGCATGCCGTGATAGCAGCCGAAGACGGCTATCACGATGCCGAAGACGGCGGCGTAGACCAGGCCGGCGATGCCGTGCTTGAAATTGACCATGCTGATGGTGGACTGCACGTACTGGGCCGGCGAGAGATCAAGAATGGTGATGCCCACGAGAAAGCCGCCGACCATGCCCATGAGATCGGCAAAGACGGTCAGAAGCGGGACCATGATGATCAGCGCCAGCATGCGCGGCAGCACCAGAAAGTCCGTGGGCGCTATGCCCATGGTCTCCAGCGCGTCCACCTCCTCGTTCACCTGCATGGTGCCGATGAGGGCCGCGTAGGAGGCACCGATGCGGCCGGACATGACAATGCCGACCATGACCGCGCCCATGACGCGCAGCATGCCTATGCCGACAAGCCCGGCCACATAGACCTGGGCGCCGAAGGTGGTGAGCTGCACGGAGCCGACAAAGGCCAGAATGAGGCCGAAGAGGAGATTGGTGACGGCCACGATGCCGAAGGAGCGGATGCCGCATTCGTAGAGCGCGTCCATGAAGTCCGAACCCCGCATGGCCGAGCGTCCGCCCGCGAGACGTCCCACGGACAGGGCGATGTCGCCGATGAAGGCGAGGAAGTCGGAGAGGCGGGCAGGCATGGCCAGGGCCGCGCCGCCGAAGGCGGCGAGAAAGGACTCCTTCTTCCGGCTCCGCTCCGAGCCCTTCTTGCTTTCGACGGCAAAGGCCAGCGCTATCAGCTTGGACAGGGAGTCCGGCACCTCCAGCCGCACGGCGATGCCGCGGCGGCGGGCCGCGCCGGCGAGGTCAACGGCGAAGGCCAGCAGGGAGCTGTCCCAGTCGCCCAGATTTTCCGCGCGCAGGACAAGCGTGCCGGCCTCCGTGCGCTCCGCCTCGCGCCGGGCCCGGTTCATGGGCGCTGAGGGCAGGCTCCCTTCAAGCGACCAGGTGCCGCCGACAGTGACGGAGAGCGTGCCGCCCGTACGCTGTACGAGGACCGAAGGTGTGGTGTCGGGGGCCGCGGGCTTCATTTCCGCGGCGCCGCTGTCTGTAGTGGGTGTGCTCACAGGCTCTGCTCTCAGGCGGCCCGGGGTGTGTCCGGGCAGGTTGACAAAAACGTGCCGGCAGGGAAAAGTCCGTCATATCCTGCTGAAAACCTCGGATGTTTTACGCGGTTCCGGTTCCCTCCCGGTTTTTGAAAGGCACAGATCCTGTTATAACCTTCCGGGGCCAATGACGCAACTTGCCGCCAATCGTCCGGGCAGCTATGCTGATCCGCACGCATTCGGCCCCGCGGCGGCTCTCTTCCCCGGACATTCGGGCCGCTCTGCTGTCTCCCGCCCGCATCATTACCTGACAAAGAGGCCTTCATGCCACTGCCAAAATCCTTCATGCCCCAGGACAGGCCGCTCTTTCTCATGGACGGCACGGCCTATCTGTACAGAGGCTACTACGCCAACAGCACCCTGCAGCGCTCGGACGGCTTTCCGACCGGCGCCCTCACGGTGGTGACCCGCATCCTGCTCCGCATCCTGCGCCAGGAGCGCCCGTCCCGCTTCGTCTTCGTCAAGGACGGCCACGGCAAGAACTTCCGTCACGAGATATACCCCGAGTACAAGGCCAACCGTTCGGCCACGCCCGAGGCCCTGGTCAGCCAGATGGAGCCCGTGCGGCGCATGGTGGAGGCCCTGGGCCTGCACTACGAGGAGTCCTCCGGCTGCGAGGCGGACGACTGCATCGCCTCGCTGGCGGCCAGATACTCCGTGGTCTGCCCCGTGGTCATCGTCTCCGCGGACAAGGATCTGAAGCAGTGCCTGGGCCCCAGGGTCATCATGTGGGATCCCGGCACGAAGGAGGAGAAACTCTTCACGGCCGAGGCCGTGGAGGCGGAGAACGGCATTCCCCTGTCCCTGTGGCCCGATCTGCAGGCCCTGACCGGCGACGCCGTGGACAATATTCCCGGGGTGCCCGGCATAGGCCCCAAGACGGCTCTGCAGATCCTGAAGGAATTCCCCGGGCTCGAGGCCATACGCGACCGCTTCCAACTGCTTTCCCCCAAGCATCAGAAGAAGCTCGACGGCCATCTGGAGGAAATGTTCGTCTGGCGCAGGCTGACCACGCTGTCCACCGAACAGTGCGGGCATCTGGGCCTTGCCGATCTCAATGTGAAGCCTCTGGATGTGAACGCGGCCCTGGCTGTGGCGCGGGAGTTCGAGCTGCGCGCGGTGATGCGCGAAATCATGGCCCTGGGGCGCGAAACGGCCCAGGGTGCCGGACAGAGGGAGGAGACGGGCGCGGACATCGCGCCGGAGCCCGCCGCGCCGGCGGAGAAGCCCCGTGCGAAGACGGCTGGAAAGCGGGCGAGGGCGTCCGAGGCGCGCGATCAGGAAAGCCTGGGCGCGGCCATGGGGCTCTCCCTGCTCGACGTGGTCCGGGGCGGGTCCACCTCCTCGCTTGCCACGCTGAAGGACGAGGCGGAGCTGCCGGACTGCGCGGACGCGCGCCTTGCCGTCATCTGGCCCGAAGGGGATTCCGGCCCCTGCTGCTGCGCTGTGCAGAAGGGCGGGGACCCGAAGGAGGCGCGGGAGTTCATCTGGGCCGGAGCCATGGCCCGGCTTGCCGCGTGGAGCGCGCAGGCCCGGCTGCTCGTGGTGACGGACGCCAAGTCCCTGCTGGGCGGCGCGAGCCCCTGGCGGGAGACTGTCGCGGCCCGCATTCCGGCCGGCGGCCTGCATGACCTGGGACTGGCCGCCTATCTCTTCAATCCCGAGGAGTCCGGCTATTCCTGGCAGAAGATTGTGGGCCAGGCCTCGCTGCCCGAGGACGTGGACGGCAGGGGGCCCGGCTGCGTGGCCCTGGCTCTCGAGAGCTGGGGGCGCGCGAAGCTTGCGCGCGACGGCCTGGACAGGCTCTACGACGGACTGGAGCTGCCGCTCGTGCCCGTGCTGGCCGGCATGGAGGCCGAAGGGGTGCGCGTGGACATGAACGCCTTCCAGGGCTTTCTGGGCGAGGTGCGCCAGGAGCTGAGCACGCTGACCCAGCAGATTTACGAGGGCGCGGACGGAGAGTTCAACATCCGCTCCTCCCAGCAGCTCGCGGACGTGCTCTACCGGCACCTGGGCCTCAAGTCCACGCGCAGGACCAGCGGCGGCCTGCCCTCGACGAGCCAGGAGGCTCTGGAAAGCCTGGCCGGCCACCCCGTGGTGGACGCCATCCTGCGCTACCGCAGGCTGGAGAAGATGCGCTCGACCTACCTTGAGCCCCTGCCGCGGCTCACGGACGGGGCCGGGCGGCTGCACACCACCTTCAATCAGGAGGCCACGGCCACAGGGCGCCTGTCCTCCAGCAATCCCAATCTGCAGAACATTCCCGTGCGCGGGGCGCTCGGCAAGCGCATGCGCGCCTGCTTCGTGGCCGGCGAGGGGCGCGTCCTGCTGAGCTGCGACTACAGCCAGATCGAGCTGCGCGTGCTGGCCGGCATGAGCCGTGATGCGGCCCTGCTCGCGGCCTTTGCCGCGGACGAGGACATTCACGCCCGCACCGCGGCCCTGATCTACGAGTGCGAGCCCGCGCAGGTGACCCCGGACCAGCGCCGCAACGCCAAGACCATCAACTTCGGCCTGCTCTACGGCATGGGCGCCCAGAAGCTGGCCAGGGAGACCGGCGTCAAGGTCACCGAGGCCAAGGCCTTCATCGAGCGCTACTTCGCGAGCCTCACCGGCGTCAGGGACTTCTACGAGCGCGTGGAGAGCGATGCCCGCAGGGACGGCTGGGTGACCACCATCGGAGGGCGGCGCAGGCTTCTGCCCAACATCAGCTCGAACAACGCCCAGGAGCAGGCTCTGGCCCGCAGGCAGGCCGTGAACACGGTCATTCAGGGATCGGCCGCCGACATCATCAAGATGGCCATGCTCGATGTCTGGAACGATGCCGAACTGCGCGCGCAGGGTGCCAGGCTCGTGCTGCAGGTGCACGACGAACTGGTGGTGGAGGTGCCGGAAGTGCACGCCGCCGAGGCCGGCGCGCGCGTGGCGCTGCTCATGGAGTCCGTCCTCCCCGGCGGAAGGCCCTTCGAACCCAGGCTCAGGGTGGACTGGGGCATGGGCAGGGACTGGGGGCAGGCCCACTAGGCCCGGCCCCCGGGCGGAACCCCTTGCGGGTCCGCGCGAGGGATGCCTGAACGTGGCGGAAGAAACACAGGGAAGACAGCGGAAGGGGGGGGCGGCCGGCACGGCCGCGCCCCCTTCGCATCATTTTGTCCTCGGGCCGGGAGCGCC
>JAUNSE010000099.1 GCA_030539415.1 Desulfovibrionaceae bacterium | reverse complement strand
ACATGGGCAGGCGGCCGTCCTCGCGGGGCAGATAGGGATGGTAGGCCACGCCGGGCTGCACGTCCGTGTACAGGCGGTCGACCACGTGGATCTCGCCCGGGTCCGGAATGACCAGCTTCTCGCGCATGTGGGAGACTTCGGCGTCCAGGAGCAGGACCACGGGGGTGCGCAGCGTCTCGGCCATGTTGAAGGCCTCGATGGTGATCTCGAACGTGTCCTGCACGCTGGAGGCGGTCAGGGCGATGATGGAGTGGTCGCCGTGGCAGCCCCAGCGGGCCTGCATGACGTCACCCTGGGAAACTTCGGTGGGCAGGCCCGTGGACGGGCCGCCGCGCATGGAGTTCACCACCACGCAGGGGATTTCGGTCATGACGGCGTAGCCGAGGGCCTCCTGCTTGAGGGAGAAGCCGGGGCCGCTGGTGGCGGTCATGGACTTGGAGCCGGCCAGGGAGGCGCCGCAGATGGCGCACATGGAGGACAGCTCGTCTTCCATCTGCACGAACTTGCCGCCGTGCTTCGGCAGCAGCTCGGCCAGGGATTCCGCTATCTCGGTGGAGGGGGTGATGGGGTAGCCCGCGAAGAAGCGCACGTGGGCGTAGATGGCGCCGTGCGCACAGGCCTCGTTGCCTTGAACAAACAGAGACTCAGCCATTTGCAGCCTCCTTCACGTTCACCACCGTGATGGCGAGGTCGGGGCAGTAATGCTCGCAGATGCCGCAGTAGATGCACTTTTCGCCGTCCCATACGGCCTTCTGGCTCTGCTCGTCGAGTGACAGGGCCTTCTTGGGGCAGAAGGCGACGCAGATGCCGCAGCCCTTACACCATGCCTTGTTCAATGTATGCGACTTCATAGTTTCACCGGACTTTTTTGTATGTTTGGGTCTCCTGGGGAGGGAGGCCGGGGGCTTTCGTCCGCGCCCGGGCACACACTGCCGCGGGCGCCTTGGTCATGGGAATTTTTCGGGGGACCGGTCCCGCCCCGCAGTCGTCCAGTGCGGAGCGGGCCGGAAGGAGGAACACTTGGGGAGGAGTGGGCCTACATGTTGTCGCAGATGGCCTTGCCGAAGGCGGAGCACTTCACCTCTGTGGCGCCTTCCATCTGGCGGGCGAGATCGTAGGTCACCGTCTTCTTGGCCACGGCCTTGGCGATGCCGGAGCGGATGAGGTCGGCGGCTTCCTTCCAGCCCAGGAAGTCCAGCATCAGGGCGCCGGAGAGAATCATGGAGCCGGGGTTGATCTTGTCGAGGCCGGTATACTTGGGCGCGGTGCCGTGGGTGGCCTCGAAGATGGCGTAGCCGTCGCCCACGTTGGAGCCGGGGGCCATGCCGAGACCGCCCACCTGGGCGGCCAGGGCGTCGGACATGTAGTCGCCGTTCAGGTTGGGCATGGCGAGCACGCTGTACTCGCGCGGGCGCAGCAGGATCTGCTGGAACATGGCATCGGTGATGCGGTCCTTGATGACGATCTTGCCGGCCGGAGCCTCGCCGTTGTACGTCTTCCAGAGCTCTTCCTCGGTGATGGTCACGTCACCGAATTCCTGGGCAGCGCACTCGTAGCCCCAGCGGCGGAAGCCGCCTTCGGTGAATTTCATGATGTTGCCCTTGTGGACCAGGGTCACGCTGGGCAGCTTGTGGTCGATGGCGTACTGGATGGCCATGCGCACGAGGCGCTTGGAGCCGGTCTCGGAGATGGGCTTGATGCCGATGGAGCTGTCCTTGCGCACTTCCTTGCCGGAGAGCTTCTCGATGAGCTCGATGAGCTGGGCGGCCTCGGGGGTGCCGGCGTCCCATTCGATGCCGGCGTACAGGTCCTCGGTGTTCTCGCGGAAGATGACCATGTCGACGGCGTCCGGATCCTTGACGGGGCTGGGCACGCCGGGGATGTGATTGCAGGGACGGATGCAGGCGTAGAGGTCGAAGAGGCGGCGCAGCAGCACGTTGACGCTGCGGAAGCCCTTGCCCACCGGGGTGCTCAGGGGACCCTTCAGGGCCACGCGGTACTTGGTGATGGCATCCATCGTGGCCTGGGGCACGAACTCGCCGATTTCCTTCCAGCAGTCCTCGCCGGCGCGGACGGGCAGCCACTCGATCTTTCTCTTTCCGCCGTAGGCTTTCTCGACGGCCGTGTCGAAGACGGGCTTGGACGCGTTCCAGATGTCCGGGCCGACGCCGTCACCGGCAATGATGGGGATGATCGGGTCGTCGGGGATGATCAGGGTGCCGTTGGCAGACATGGTGATTCCGGTGGCCATATGAGACTCCTTTGTGTCTTTTGCGTGCTCTGAGCTCTTGCCGTGAGCCGGTTCCTCGCGGACCGGCTCCGGCGGGATAGTGTCGGTCGGGGCCGGAGGGGCGGCCTAGCGGTAGAAGTTGATGAGGCAGCCGGCCAGGAGGATGCTGCGCTCCTCCCTGGAGATGCCGGGCAGGCTGACCTTCTTCGTCACGGCCTGGCCGCCGCGGAAGATGGTGATGTCCAGGGATTCGCCCTCGCCCTCAAGCAGGGCCCTGATGCCGGGGATGTAGACCGTGTCGCCGGTGGCGATTTCCCAGCCTGCCGCGTCGTCGTCCGTGACCAGCGGCAGCAGGCCCCAGTTGATGCAGTTGCTGCGGTAGCGCTTGGTGGCGTAGGCGCCGGCTATGTTGGCCCAGCCGCCCAGCACCTTCTGGCAGGAGGCCGCCTGCTCGCGGGCCGACCCGTCGCCGGGATAGATGGCGAAGACAAGACTGCCCAGGGCCGTGGAGGAAGCCATGGCGTCGGCGTCCAGGCCGGCCTCGGCGAAGCAGGCGCGCACGGATTCGGGCTGCGGGCGGCCTTCGGCCAGGGCCTGCTGGCGCTCGAGCTCCACATCGCGGATCGACTTCGCGCGGGCCACGTAGTCGGGATCCTTGCTGCGCAGCGTGTATTCGGCCATGCGGCCGGGGTTGGAGCGGAAGGCCGAAGGCTCGCCCGAGGCGATGAAGTCGTCCGTGGTCGTGACCTTGTCCCGCAGGGCGATGCCGACCTTCAGCAGCAGATTGTCGGGCATGCCGATCATGTTCGGCCAGTCGGCGATGTTGGGGCCGACGCTCAGCGGCGCTTCGGGCTCTTCATGGCCGTAGCCGTGGTAGACATTGTTCGTGTAGATGGTCGGGTCGAAGCCGTAGCTCCCGGGCGTGGCCGGGGTGTCGTCGCCGGCGGGGGTGAGGAAGCCGCCGTTCAGCATGGTCGCGGTGATGGAGCGGGCGTCCATGAGGGCCACATAGGAAATCTGGCCGCCTGCCGCCTTGGAGCCCTCGCGGTTGGCGAAGTTGCGGGTGACGTGGCGGATGGAGAAGCAGTTCTGGCCGGGCACGTCGCCGGCGCCGAAGCAGGGGCCGCAGAAGGCGGTGCGCAGGGTCACGCCGGCATTGATGATGTCGCTGATGGCGCCGGACTTCATGAGTTCCTGCAGCACGGGCTGGCTGGCCGGATAGACCGAGTAGTTGATGCCGGTGGCGCCTATGGTCCTGCCCCTGAGCATTTCGGCCACGACGGCCAGGTTGCCGTACAGGCCGCCGCAGCAGCCGGAAACCACGGCCTGGTCGATGCGGAAGCGGCCGTTGTGAATCTTCGACTTCAGGTCCGGCACCTGGGCGAACTTTTCGCCCATGAGCTTTCTGGCGCGCGCCTCGATCTGCTCCACATAGCCTTCCACGTTCTCGTTGAACTCGCGGATGGGAACGCCCAGGCTGGGATGGAACGGCAGGGCTATCATGGGCTCGATGGCGGAGAGGTCCACTTCGACAACCGTGTCGTAGGCCGCGCCGTTTTCAGGATGGATGGCGCGGTAGGTCTCGCCGCGTCCGTGGACGGTCAGGTACTCGTGCACCACCTCGTCCGTCTCCCAGATGCTGGTGAGACACGCGGTTTCGGTGGTCATGACGTCGATGCCCATGCGGTAGTCCATGGGGAGGCCGGCGATGCCGGGGCCCATGAATTCCATGACGCTGTTCTTGACCACGGCATCCGGGAACAGGGCCGTCACCAGGGCGATGGCCACGTCCTGCGGGCCCACGCCGGGACGGGGGGAGCCGGTGAGATAGATGGCGACGATCTTCGGGGCGTCCACGTTCCAGGTCTTGCCCAGCACCTGCTTCACCAGCTCGCCGCCGCCCTCGCCGACGCCCATGCAGCCCAGGGCCCCGTAGCGGGTGTGGCTGTCCGAGGCCATGACCATGCGACCGGGAGCTGCGACCATCTCTCTGGCGTACTGATGGATGACGGCCAGGTTCGGGGGCACATAGTCGCCGCCGTACTTTCTGGCTGCCGAGAGGCCGAAGCGGTGGTCGTCGGCATTGATGGTGCCGCCGATGGCGCACAGGCTGTTGTGGCAGTTCGTGAAGGAGTAGGGGATGGGGAAGCGCTTGAGGCCGCTGGCGCGGGCCGTCTGCACGATGCTCACGTAGGTGATGTCATGGGAGAGCATCGCGTCGAAGCAGATGGCGTACTTTTTCGGGTCGCCGGAGACATTGTGGGCCTGCAGGATGCTTTCCGCCATGCCCTTGCCGGCCGGGGCCTGGGCCTCACCGGCGGGAACGAGCCGGCCGTCAAGGTAGATGGACTTCTGATTCCGGATAGTGATCATCGCTTTTCCCTCTTTTGCGTTTCCCGGGCGTTTTCCAGTCTGCCGCCTTCCCGGTTGCGGCATCCAGACTGCGTTCTTTCAGAATTTGCCTGCCTTTCTCTTCGCTCTAGAAGCCGACCAGCATGAAGTAGCCGACTATCAGGCCGATAATGCAGGGGATGAAGGTGCGCTTCACGAGCTCCATGGGGTTGCAGCCGCACAGGCCGGCGCACACGAAGGTCACGCCGCCGATGGGGGACATGCAGCGTCCGAGGCAGCCGGCCAGGGTGGCCAGGGCGCCCATGTCGATGACATCCACGCCGAAGGCGGGGGCGTTGATGGTCACGGCCTCGTTGAAGGCGATGGTGGCGGCGTTGCCGGAGCCGCAGATGACGGCCATGATCCAGGGGCCGGCGCAGGCGGCGATGGTGGCGGCGTTCTGCGAGGTCTTCATGAGCTCGATGCCCGCGTCGACCACGCCCGTGGCCTTCATGCCGGCCACGAAGACGGCTGCGGCGATAACGATGCCCATGATGTCGGCATAGCCCTTGCCAAGGCCGGCGAAGAACTGTCTCGAGCCGTCCATGGGATTCTTGCGGGTGGCGACCAGGCCCAGGAAGGCGCCGAAGAGCATGGTGTGCTCGACGCGCAGCTTGGCGAGGGCCGGAATTCTGTCAGGAAGCAGGGCGCCCATGATGAGCATGGCCACGGGGATGATGGGGATGATGGCGAAGAAGGGGTTGACCTTGAAGTTCTGCTGCTGCGCGGACATCTCGCGGGCATGGCCGGTGGCCTCCTTGCGCAGGATGGAGATGCCCCAGAGGATGATGGCGGCCACAACGACCGTGCTGACGCTGGCCACGGCGTGGCGGGTGATGACTTCCATTGTCGGCACTTCGCGGCCGAGCACGTCGGTGGCAATCTTGGCCACGAAGGGGTTGTGCGGAAGGCCGGGGGAAAGGATGCTGCCGTAGGTGCCCATGAGGACCGCGGCGCCGGCCATGGCGGGGCGCACGCCCATGTTGATGAGCAGCGGGATGACGATGGAGCCCACTGCCGCGGCCACGCCGGCCGCGCTGGGGAGCGAGATGTTGACGAAGAAGGTCACGAAGGTGGCACCGGGGACAAGGAAGAGGCGCACGTGGCGCAGGGGGCCGGCAACGGCGTTGCTGAGATGCTTGTCGCACTCCGTGTATTTCATGACGAAGGCGAAGGCCATGACTGAGCAGATGTTGCAGATGAGGTTCGATTCGGTCATGCCCTTGCTCAGCCCGTTGAAGGCCGCCATGGGATCGAGTGCCGCTATGGCCATTATGAAGCCGGCCGCTATCAGCACCAGTCTTGATTCGATTCGCTTTACCATTGCCACGGCTGTGGCAATTATCATTATCAGTCCAAAGTAGACCAGCATGGCATCTTCCTCTCTATATATCTGACCGCCTTGTCATTCGATGCATGCTTCTGAGACATGCTCTTCCCGGGCTGTTCCGGCTGAAGACGCTGCCGGCTCGGACGACTGTGCGGCTGCACGTTTTTGTGAAGTCAGGGAGGTCCAGGCACAGGATTGGACCTCCCTGACGGGAGCCCTGCTACTTGCTGTTCGCTTCGCGGATTTCGTAGGCATTGCGGACCAGGGCAAAGTACCTGTAGGCAATGTGCACGAACTTGCTGGTGGCGAAGGTGAAGAACAGGGCAAGAACCAGGCCGAGATGCACGCAGAGGAGTATTCCCATGAGGGAGGTGCTGCGGAACACCAGGAGCGCGAGGCCGGTAAGGCAGACCAGGAAGAGCAGCATGGCAAAGGACACGTCCATGCCGACCGACTGCTCGTCATAGGGGCGGCGGTCCATCTTGCACTTGAGGTACATGAGGCCGGCCGTGCCTATGCAGAGGGCGATGCCGCCGCCGGTGCCGAAGAGGACCGGCAGAGAGAAGAACGAATAGGGGGCGGGCATGCCGAGAAGGTGATCCATGATGAAGGCGATGGAGGTGGACGCGAGACAGGCCAGGAAGCCGTAGAAGGTCAGGTGGTGATACTTGCGGCGGATGGTGCTGAACCTGTCGTCGGGGTAGTTGCAGCCTTCGCCGTTGCCGTCGAGATAGCGCAGCGTGAAGGCGTCCTTGAGGGCCTGCTTGTGGTTCTTCAGGCTCCACAGCTCTTCGGGCTTTGACTCGGTGGTGGCCCAGAAGTTCTTCACGCCCTTGTAGAGGGAGAAGGCGCCGAAGAGGAAGACGAGAGTGAAGAGGACCAGCAACAGGCTGTAGGGAAAAAGGTTGTAGAATGAGCCGGGGCCGGGGTGGGTGCCGAACAAGGCTTCGGGACCGTTGGCCAGCAGGGAGCCGCCCAGGAAGAGGAGCACGCCGATCAGGGACACGGCGAAGACGTACAGGCCGTTCATGCGCAGGGCCGGAGCCAGGGCCTTGGGCCACGCGAACTCCTCGTAGGTTTCCCTGCGGAGCTGGGCCATGACCTCGGGATAGTTCAGGTCGAATTCATGGGGCGGGGCGTACTGACACGCGTAGTAGCAGCCGCGGCAGTTGTGGCAGAGGTTGGCAAAGTACTTGAGCTCGGCATCGGTGAACGTGCGGCGCAGCTCCATCACCGGGAAGACGGCGCAGAACCCCTCGC
>JAUNSE010000098.1 GCA_030539415.1 Desulfovibrionaceae bacterium | reverse complement strand
ATCTTCCTGGAAGCCCTGGCCGGCCTCAACACCAACCTGGCCGACAGCCAGACCCACGTGCTGGCCGTCTGCGCGGTCATGGGCGGCCATTCCGGCATCAACGCCGACGCCGTGAGCGGCGATCCGGACAAGAAGCCCATGGACGGCGAGTACTTCATCACCTCGCACCATGTGCACAATCCGGCCAGCGACCCCATCCTGACCAACTGCCGCCGCCTGGGCCTGGACAACCGCCCCGAAAACCACGTCTCCGTGATTTTCAACCCCGCCCTGCTCAACGGCGAGGACGGCTTCTTCAACCTGACCTACGAGGACCTGCTCATCGGCTGCGATCTCGGCTGCTTCCCGTCCTGGTACGAGCCGTGGGGCTACACCCCCGAGGAAAGCGCCGCCTACAGCGTGCCGACCATCACCACCGACCTCTCCGGCTTCGGCCTGTGGGTGCGCGGCAACTGCTCGAGCGACAGCGATGTCAGCGGCGTGGCCATCGTCCCCCGCCGCCAGCAGGTGCAGGGCGACGTGGTCGCCGGCCTGCAGAAGCACCTCGAGGCCTACGCCTCCCTGCCCGAGGACGTGCGCGCCAACCTGCGCAAGGCCGTCCGCGCCACGGCCACGAAGTGCGACTGGTCCAACTTCTTCACCCACTACCTCAAGGCCTACGACATGGCCATAGCCAAGGCCCTGGAAGCGGGCCTGGAGCTCAAGGCCAACGCCGCGGACCTGAGCACCTCCTTCTTCGCGGCAGGGACCTCCCTCACCCCCATGCTGCACACCTTCACGTCCTACGCCGCCCTGCCCAGGCAGATCTCCCGCCTGCGCGAGCTCTCCCGCAACGTCTGGTGGAGCTGGAACCCCTCCTGCTGGGAGCTCTTCGCCCATCTGTCTCCCGAGACCTGGATCTCCAGCGGCCACAATCCCATCAAGTGCCTGGAGAGCGCCGACGCCGACACGCTGATCGGCGCCACCCGCGACCCCGCCTACATGGCCCTCTACGAGGAGACCATGGCGGCCTTCGACGAGTACATGGCCAGGCCCCGCAGCGAGCAGGGCAATGTGACCGAGAAGCACCCCGTCGCCTACTTCTCCACCGAGTACGGCCTGCACGAGTCCATTCCGATCTATTCCGGCGGCCTTGGCATCCTGTCCGGCGACCACCTGAAGAGCGCCTCGGACCTCAACATCCCGCTGGTGGCCGTGGGCCTGCTCTACCGCTACGGCTACTTCCGCCAGCAGATTGACAGGGACGGCCGCCAGGTGGCCACCTACGTGCTGAACGATCCCATCGACCTGCCCCTCGAGGAGGTGCGCACCGGCACCGACGAGCCGCTGGAAGTGAGCGTGCAGCTCTCCGACCGCCGCCTGTTCGCCCGCGTCTGGCGCCTGCGCGTGGGCACCATCAGCCTCTACCTGCTCGACTCCGACGTGCCCAAGAACACGGCCGACGACCGCAAGGTCACGGACCACCTCTACGTGGCCGACCGCGACTTCCGCATCCGCCAGGAGATCCTGCTCGGCATCGGCGGCGTGTCCCTGCTCTCCAAGCTGGGCATCAAGCCCTCGGCCTACCACATGAACGAAGGCCATTCCGCCTTCCTCATCCTGCGCCTCATCCGCGACGTGATGAAGGAAACCAAGATGAGCTTCGCGGAGGCCCGCGAAATCGTGCGCGGCAGCTGCATGTTCACCACGCACACGCCCGTGGACGCCGGCAACGAGCGCTTCAGCTGCGACCTCATGGCCAAGTACTTCGGCCGCTACGCGGCCCACTTCGGCATGAGCATGGACGAGTTCCTGGCCCTGGGCCAGGGCGAGCGCGGCCCCGGCTCCGCCTACGAGATGACCATCCTGGCCCTGCGCAACTCCTACCGCGCCAACGGCGTGTCCCGCCTGCACGGCGACGTGTCGAGGCACATGTGGCAGAACCTGTGGAAGGGCGTGCCGGTGGCCGAGGTGCCGATCGGCCATGTCACCAACGGCGTGCACATGCCCTCCTACGTGGGACTCGAGATGTGCGACCTTCTGAACCGCACGCTGGGCAAGAACTGGACCGACCTCGAGGCCGGCGCCCAGTCGTGGTTCAAGTTCGACTCCATCCAGGACAAGGTGCTGTGGCGCACCCACAAGCTGCAGAAGGGCACGCTCATCGAGCACATCCGCAAGTCCACGCCCGAGCTCTTCCGCAAGCTCGGCATGGACCGCACAAGCTGCAAGGAGGCCCTGGACAAGCTGACGCCCGACGCCCTGCTCATCGGCTTCGCCCGCCGCTTCGCCCCGTACAAGCGCGCCAACCTGCTCTTCGCGGACCTGCAGCGTCTCGAGGCCATCCTCAACGACACGAAGCACCCCGTCATCCTGCTCTTTGCCGGCAAGGCCCATCCCGCCGACAACCAGGGCATCGACATCATGCAGCAGATCATCCGCTACTGCCTGGACAAGCGCTTCCTCGGCCGCATCTTCTTCCTTGAGGACTACTCGCTGGCCATCTCCCGCCTGATGGTGCAGGGGTGCGACGTGTGGCTGAACACGCCGCGCCGCCCCTACGAAGCCTCCGGCACCAGCGGCCAGAAGGTCTCCGTCAACGGCGTCCTCAACCTCTCCATCTCCGACGGCTGGTGGTGCGAGGGCTACAACGGCGAGAACGGCTGGACCATCGGCGAGGTCAAGACCACGGTGACGCCCGGCGACACGCAGAGCGACTACACCGACGCCGAGGCCCTGTACACCCTGCTCGAGGAGCAGGTGGTGCCGCTGTACTACTTCCGCAACCAGGACGGCCTGCCCGTGCGCTGGGTGAAGAGCATGAAGGAATCCATGCGCACCCTGATCCCCGTGTACAGCTCGCACCGCATGGTGCGCGACTACATGCGCGACTACTACGTGCCCACGGCCGCCCGCCAGAAGAGTCTGGGCAGGGACAACTTCGAGGTCATCAGAAACCTCGTGGAATGGGAGAAGGATCTGCCGAGGCGCTTCGGCACCATCCACACGGGCCTTTTGCGCATCGACGGCATGGACGGCGACATCTGCGTGGCCGGCCAGACCATCCACGTGACGCTGAGCTTCGAGCCCGGCCAGATGAAGCAGGAGGAGCTCCTTGTCGAGCTCGTGGTCGGCCCCTTCGACGGCCAGGGCTTCATCGGCATGCCCAGCGTGGCCGAGCTGACCTACGAGCGGACCACCTCCGACGGCAGCCTGGTCTACGCCTGCGACTACGTGAACCAGCTCAACGGCCATCAGGCCTACGGCGTGCGCATCATGCCCACGACCGAGGGCCTCGGCGGCAAGTTCGACACCAACCTGGTCCTCTGGGCCTAGCCTTTTCATCCGGACCGGCCGCGCGGCCGGTCCGGCCCTTCCCGTGACAGTCCGGGGGCGGGGCTGCAACAGTTTTTTTGCGGATTCACGCACAAAGCTGTTGACACCCCGCCCCCTTTCACGTAAAAGCGTCTTTCGTTGTTGGGTTATCGTTCAATTGGCAGGACATCGGATTCTGGCTCCGAGAATCAAGGTTCGAGTCCTTGTAACCCAGCCACCCGTCCCCATCGTCTAGTCGGCCCAGGACACCGGCCTTTCACGCCGTCAACAGGGGTTCAAATCCCCTTGGGGACGCCAATACGGCACCAATGCGCCTCGCGAGAAATCGCGGGGCGTTTTTTTGTGGTCTGCGCGCGGGGCCGCAGCGCGGCGGCCGGGACAGAGCGGCGGTCAGGCCGCTCTCCCGGAAGCGGATGAGGCGGGATGAGCAACACCGGAGCCGGCCGCAGGAGAACGGGCCGGGGGGTGCTGAGCCCGGCAGGGCGGCCCGCAGAGCCAGGCTGGACAGCGCAGGGACAGCGAAAAGGACAGCGCAAGAAGCCGGGCCATCTCATTCGTCATGGGGCCGGCCGCCCGGAAGATGCGCCAGAAAGGCCCGCACGGCCCGCGGCATGTCCTCCCGGCTTTTCACGGCAAGGCCGATATTGCGGAAGGCCGGCACATCCAGCTCGCGCAGCTCGACCTCGTAGGGAACGCGCTTCAAAATCAGCCTGGGCAGAAGGCTCACGCCGAGGCCGCTCTCGACCATGGACATGATGGCATAGTCGTCCCACAGCGTGCAGCGCACCTTCGGCCGCAAGCCCTGCTGCCGGAAGATGTCCGACACGTCCGTGTCGGCCCCGGACTCCTGCAGCAGAAAGGGCTCTTCGCACAGAGCCGCCAGAGGCACGCGCTCAAGCGCCGCCAGCCTGTGCCCCGCAGGCAGCACGGCGAGAAAGTCGTCCCGCTCCAGAAAGACGGTCTCGAGGCCTTTTCCTGCCGGCAGGCGCAGAAAGCCGCAGTCCGCCCTGCCCTCGTGAATCCAGCGCTCGATCTCGCCGTAGTCGCCAAGCAGGAGCTCGTAGCGGATGCCGGGGTGCCCGGCCTGAAAGTCCCGGATGAGGCCCGGCAGCCAGTGCGTGGCGACGCTGGAGAAGGTGCCTATGCGGATGAGGCCGGCCTCAAGGCCGTTCAGGGCGTCCACCTCCATGCGCAGCCTGCGCTGCTCCTCGCAGACCCTGCGCAGGTACGGCAGAAGGTGATCGCCCTCGGAGGTGAGCGCGATGCCGGATCTTCTGCGCTCCAAAAGCTTCACGCCCCACTCGGCCTCGAGATCGGCCACCATGCGGCTCACAGCCGACTGGGAGTGAAAGAGCCGCTCGGCGGCCCTGGTGAAGCTGCCGCATTCCGCGGTGAGAATGAGGGCCTGGTATTTCTGCAGACTGCTGTCCATGGGCGCTCCTCTGCATGCCTTGCATGCGGTTTTCGCATGCTGTGCATGATAAATATTCGTTTCTGTCATTTCAAGACATCTGCTATCTCTGGACTTCCAGAGGCGGGCAGCGCCGACGGACCAGGGCAGCCCCCCTGCCCCGTCCGGCCGTCTCCCGCAGCTGTCCCCTTCTTCCGCCGCTGCCGGCACAGGGGCCGGCCGGCATCCGGCGCAGAAGCCGGCACAGCATACGCGGCGGCCCCAGAAACCATCTTCCGGAGCATGGCAGCATCATGTTTCACGTCAGCGAACCCTTCCACGAAGCCCCGGCGGCCTGCGCCACCGAACTGCAGAGGGCGGTCTACGCCGCCCTTGCCGAACTGGGCATCCCCTTCGAGCGCACCGAAACGGACGAGGCCGTCACCATGGGCGACTGCGCGGCCATAGAGGAGAAGATGCGCATGCGCATGGTCAAGACGCTCTTTCTCTGCGACAGGAAAAAGGAGCATTTCTATCTCTTCGTCACCCGCGGGGACAAGCCCTTCCATGCCGCAGCCTTCAGCCGCGCCCTCAATGTCTCCCGCGTCTCATTCGCGCCCGTGCCGCTCATGGAGTCCATGCTGGGCACAAAGGTCGGGGCCGCCACCGTCTTCAGCGCCCTGCTGGACAGGGAGGGCCTGGTGAGCATCGTTCTGGACAGGGAGGTTTGCGCGGAGCCCTGGTACGGCTGCAGCGACGGCACGACCACGAACTACCTTAAGCTGGCAACAGCGGACATGCTGGAGCGCCTTCTGCCCGCCACCGGGCATGAGGCCCGCATCATCGAGGCCTGACATGGAGCGGAAGGACAGAAGAATCGTCGTCAAGGTCGGCACCTCCACCCTCACCACGGAAACGGGCATGGACAATCTGCGCGCCTTCGACGCGGTGGGCCAGTGCAGCCTCATGTTTCTCTACGACAAGTTCTTCGGCGAGTACGGCAAGACCGCGGCCCAGATACTGCTGAACGCCGAGGACATGGAGCACGAGCTGAAGAAGGACAATCTTGCCGGCACCTTCGACACCCTGCTTGAAATGGGCGTGATACCCATTGTCAACGAGAACGACTCGGTGAGCTGCGCGGAGATAGAGTCCTCGGAGCGCCTTTTCGGCGACAACGACATGCTTTCGGCCATTGTGGCTGTGCTGTGCCGGGCCTCGAAGCTCATCATCCTCTCCGATGTGGACGGCCTCTATGCCAGGGACCCGCGCCTGCATCCCGGCACCGAACCGATTCCCCTGGTGGAGCGCATCGACGAGGGACTCTACGCCCTGGCCGGCGGGGCCGGCTCGCGCCGCGGCACGGGCGGCATGCGCACCAAGCTGCAGGCCGCGGAGCTCGCCACGTCGCAGGGCATAGACACCCTGATAGCCAATGGCAGGCGGGTGTCGGAACTGCACGACATGGCCCGCTTCATGAACATCGGCACGCGCTTTGCGGCGGTCAGGCGGCCCTGACAAAAAATCAGCCGGCGATCCCGGAGTCCCGGAACCGCCGGCCCGACGGGCTCCGCCTCTGCGGCGAAGTCCCCTGTCCCGCCTAAGAAAGCCTACTTTGCCTCCGTGTCCACGCTGGGAATGACCGACATGCCGACCTTGAGGAGGTTCGCGTCCTTGTCGGTGACAGCTATGCGCACGGGCAGGCGCTGCACGATCTTGGTGAAGTTGCTGGAGGTGCTGTGCGGCGCGACCGAGGAGAAGCTCGCATTGCTGGCGGGACCCAGGCTCAGCACGCTGCCGGTGAAGGTCTTGTCCGGGAAGGCGTCCACCGTGAAGGTGACCGGCTGCCCGGCCTTTATGTTGGCGAGCTGCGTCTCGCGGTAGTAGGCGGTGATGTAGATGTCCTGCAGGGGCACCACGGCAAAGAGCGCATCGCCCGTCCTGACATAGGCGCCGAGGCGCACGCTGTTCTGGCTGATGACGCCGTCTATGGGGGCGGCGACGCGGCAGTAGGAGAGATTGAGCCTGGCCAGATCCAGGGCGGCCTCGGCCTGCTCTATCAGGGCGGCGGCCTGGCGCAGGTCGGCCTTCAGGATGGTCATCTGGCCGAGCTCGGCCTGATGCTTGGCCGTGTCGCGCTCGAGATTGGCCTGGGCGACCTTCAGGGCCGAGGTGGCCTGCTGGTAGCGCTGCCTGCTGCCCGAGCCGTCGGCGGCCATTTTGCGGTAGCGGTCGTACTCCTGGCGGGCGAGCTCCAGGGAGGCCCTGTCGGCATCCACGTCCGCCTCGGCCTGGGTGATGAGGCTCTGCTGCTGCACGGTCTTCTCATGCAGGCTGGCATGGGCCGCCTTCGCGCTTTCGAGCAAGGCCTCGGCATTGGCCACCTGCAGGGCGTACTCCCTGTCGTCTATGGTCAGCATGAGGTCGCCGGCGCGCACCGGCTGGTTCTCCTTCACCAGGACGGCGGTGACCCGGCCGCTGATCTGGGGGGACACCTTGGTCGAGTCGGCGCAGGTGTAGGCGTCGTCCGTGACCTGGTAGCGGTTGTCCTGGTCGCGGCT
>JAUNSE010000097.1 GCA_030539415.1 Desulfovibrionaceae bacterium | reverse complement strand
ATTTCACTGTTTTTTCAAGAAAAGTCAAACAGATTTCTCTGCCGGCCGGCAGAAGGTGCGCATGCCCGGCGCAGACTTTCCGCCACGACCGGTTCGGCTTCTTCCGGCTGCAGGACATGCAGGCCGCACTGCGGCGGCGAAGGCCGGCCGGAGGACGGAAAACCGTCAAAGACAAGGCATCTCAGCCCTAAGGCTGAAAACGCTTTCCATTCTGTCCGCGATTCGGATCTGCGGGCTGAGCGGCAGTCTCCCTGTCCCCGTCCGTTCCCTCCATTTGCAAAGCCGGCCTTTTCTGGGGTATCCCAGAAGCAGGTGCATCTGTTCGGAACAGTTCCGCCATCCCCCTTCAACCGCAACCTATCGGTGGCCTTTCATGAAAGTTCTGCTCACCAACGATGACGGCATTCATGCCAGAGGACTCATGGCCCTGTACACGGCTCTGTGCGAGCGCGGGCACGACGTCACCGTCGTGGCCCCCATGCAGCAGCAGTCCGGCGTCGGCCATTCGCTGACGGTGTACAAGCCTCTGCAGGCCGTGCGCTTCAGCCAGCCGGGCTTTCAGGGCCTGGGCGTCTACGGCACTCCCACGGACTGCGTCAAGCTTGCCCTCGGCAATCTGCTGCCCGAGCCTCCGGACCTGGTCATGAGCGGCATCAATGCCGGTCCCAACGTGGGACCCGACATTCTCTACTCGGGCACGGTCGGCGCGGCCACCGAAGCCTGCCACGAAGATCTGGCCAGCATGGCCGTCTCCGATGACGAGGACGATCCCGTCGACCTGCTCGGCAAGGCGCGGCATGCCGTCGCTCTTGCCGAAACCCTGGACTGGGCGAGCATGCCCAGGCGAAGAGTCATCAACGTGAACTACCCCAGAGGCCCGCTGGCCGAAAGCCGGGGCGTGCGCGTCTGCCCTCAGACCACGGCCGTCTGGAAGAACTCCTACCTGGAGCGCCGCGACCCCCGCGGAGCCCGCTACTGGTGGCTTGTGGGCGAGGTGCCCGCGAAGGACGTCAACCCCGGCTCGGACAAGGCCCTGCTCGGCGAAGGCTATGTGACAGTCACCCCCCTGTGCTTTGCCTTCACCGACGAAGCCGGTCTGGAAGTGCTGCAAAGAACGCCTCTGCCAGATCCGGCCGGACGATGACGGCATATCCGTCATTTTCTTTGAAACAAAGGGGATTTCAGTCCCTTTCCCTGCGCCGCATCTTGTTCTGATTTGACTTTTGCTATGGATAAATTTCGCCGGATACAGTATGCTTCCCAGTGAAAATAGGGATTGTGTCCGGACTGACGGCAAAATGTCCGTGTTCCCCGGCCTTCCCGCCTTGTTTGCCTGACGGAAAAAAGCATACCCCGTTTCTTCGTCCACTTTTTCCTGGAGGATTGACATGCCCCTTATCGGCCCCAAGAAGATGTTCGAGGCTGCCTACGAAGGACAGTTCGCCATCGGCGCGTTCAACGTCAACAACATGGAAATCATTCAGGGCATCATGCGCGCTGCCTCTGAAGAAAAATCTCCCGTCATCCTGCAGGTGTCTGCAGGCGCCCGCAAATATGCCGGCCAGACCTACATCATGAAGCTGGTCGAGGCCGCCCTGATCGAGGATCCGACCATCCCCGTCTGTGTCCATCTCGACCACGGCCCGAGCTTCGAAATGTGCAAGGACTGCATCGACGGCGGCTTCACCTCCGTCATGATCGACGGCTCCTCCCTGCCCTACGAAGAGAACATCGCCATCACCAAGAAGGTGGTCGAATACGCCCATCCCCGCGGCGTGTGGGTCGAAGCCGAGCTGGGCAAGCTGGCCGGCATCGAGGAGCATGTCCAGAACGCCGAGCATGCCTTCACCGATCCCGATCAGGCCGTCGACTTCGTCGAAAAGACCGGCTGCGACTCCCTGGCCGTTGCCATCGGCACGAGCCACGGCGCCTACAAGTTCAAGGGCGAGCCGAATCTCGACTTCCCCAGACTCAAGACCATCTGCGACAAACTGCCCAACTATCCCCTGGTGCTGCACGGCGCCTCCTCCGTGCCGCAGGAATTTGTCGAGCTGTGCAACAAGTACGGCGGCAATGTGGGCGGCGCCCGCGGTGTGCCGGAAGACATGCTCCGTCAGGCCGCCCGCATGGGTGTGTGCAAGATCAACGTGGACACCGACATCCGCCTGGGCCTGACCGCCTCCATCCGCCAGCACATGGTCGAGCATCCCGAGCACTTTGACCCCCGTCAGTACCTGACGCCGGCCAGAGAGGCCGTGTACCAGATGGTTGCCCGCAAGATTCGCGACGTCATGGGCTCCTCCGGCAAGACCGCTCTCTTCCAGTAGAGCCTGAAGGGCCGGCGCGTTCCGCCGCCCGCCTCAATTCAAGAGAGCAGAAGCGGAAGCTTCTGCTCTCTTTTTGTGCTGTTGCGCAAAAAGGCACTTCGCCCCTGGCGTGACTGCCGGCCGGCTCAGTCCTGCTGACGCTCCACGGCCAGACCGGTCAGATCGTACTCCGAACTTTCCACGATGTCGGCCTGCACCATGGCCCCCGGAGCCACATCCGGGCCGCTGATGTAGCACATGCCGTCGACATCCGGCGCCTGGAACCAGACGCGGCCGTTGTGCAGGCCCGGCCACTCGGGATTGACCGTGTCCACCAGCACATCCTGCGTGCTGCCAACCTGCTCCTCCAGTATGTCCCGGCTGATTTCCTGCTGCAGTTCCATCAGAATGTCCCGTCGCTCCTCCTTCACATGGGCCTCCACCTGGTCAGGCAGCCCGGCCGCCACGGTCCCCTCTTCCGGCCAGAAAGTGAAGACGCCCAGCTGCGTGAAGCGCATCTTCTCCACAAAATCGCACAAATGCCTGAAGTGCTCGTCCGTTTCACCGGGATAGCCCACAATCAAGGTCGTGCGCAGGGCGGCATCGGGTATGGCCTCCCGTATCTGGCCGCAGACGCGTTCCGGCTCCACGGCAAAGGGGCGGCCCATGTTCTTCAGTATGTCCGGATGACTGTGCTGCAGGGGCATGTCGAAATAGGGCAGCAGGGCGTCCACCTCGCGCACGGCAGCGAGCAGCTCCGGCGTTATGCCCCTGGGATAGAGATACAGCATGCGCAGCCAGCGCAGCCCCTCCACATCGCCCAGGGAGCGGAGCAGGTCGGGAAAGACGGTTCTGTCAAGGCCCAGATCCTGGCCGTAGTCGGTCAGGTCCTGCGCTATGAGGACCAGCTCCTTCACCCCCTGGCCGGCCAGACTGCCGGCTTCCGCCAGCAGTTCCTCCCGCGGTGAGGAGCGCAGGGGGCCTCGGATCGAGGGTATGGTGCAGAAGGCGCAGCGATGGCGGCATCCCTCGGAAATCTTGAGATAGGCATAGGAGGGCGGCGTTGAAAGCCTCCGCAGTTCCGGCCTGTAGGGCCGGTCCAGAGCGGCAAGCAGCAGCTCTCCCCACTGCTCGCGCTGATCCGGCGTCAGCCACACGTCCACTTCCGGAATCTCGCGGGCCAGTTCGTCTCTGCCGTAGCGGCCCACCATGCAGCCGGCCACGGCCAGCAGAGGCTTCTTCTTTCGTCCCTGAATCTCGCCGGCCAGATCCAGAATGCTGCGCACAGACTCCTTGACGGCAGGCTCGATGAATCCGCAGGTGTTCACAAAAAGAAGGTCCGCGTTCCTTGCGTCTGCCACCGGCCGCACGCCGGCCCCCAGCTGGCCGACCAGCTTTTCTGTATCGACGGTGTTCTTGGGACAGCCCAGGCTCTTCACCCAGACCTTGAGGCCGTCGCGGCGGGCCCGGGGCTTTCTGCCCGAGGGCCTGTGCTCCATGAGGATGTTGCGGGAAGGGGTCATGCTCTCTCCTGATTGCGGCGCGCGGTTTTGTTTTGCGGACAGGTCCGTGGAAAACCTATTTTTCGGACACGCGCGGCCCCTCTCTTACCCCTTTCTTGTCTGCCAGGCAAAGGGCGGACCGCCGCTCCGGGCAGCCGGACACGGCGTGCGAACAGAGAAACTCCGCTCCCGCACAGCGGAAAGCGGAGCCGCGCATGACCGCCCGCCGGCGGAGCCCGGAAGACGGAGCACCCCCGATCCTTCAGGACTTCTCGCCGACCAATCTCTCGTTCAGGCGGCTTTCGTCGGCCCAGGCCCAGTAGCGCAGGCAGGGATCGGCACTGAAATGCTCCAGAACCTTCCTGACCTTTTCCGGATCCTCGGCCCAGATGACTATCTCCACCTGGCGCATGCCCTGCTCGTCAACGGACGAAAGGACCGAGGCGATGCGCACGCCGCTGACCTGCTCCAGAATCGCGCGCAGCGTGCCGGGTCTGTTCTCGAGGGTGAAGCCTATCTCGGCCGCGCGCTTTATGACCTGGGCGCCGCTCATGTGCGTGAGCCCTCTGAAAACATCGTCCTGGGTCAGCATGCCGATGAGCCGTCCGCTCTCGTCGACCACCGGAAGACAGGTCACGCCCTTCTCTATCATCAGCATGGCCGCCTGGGTCATGGTGCTTCTGCCGCCTATCGTGACCGCTGGAGAGGTCATGACTTCTCCAGCCTTCGTTTCAGACAGGACATCAAATGCCTCAAGCATGTCCAGGCCGGTGGACTGGGCGGGCAGAATGGCCTTGATGTCCGTGGCGGACAGAATGCCCACCACCGCGCCGGATCTGTCCACCACCGGCAGGCGTCCAAGCTTGTGTTCCTTGAGGAGTCTGCGGCTCTCAAGCAGTGTCGTTGCGGGGGTGACGGCGACAGCATCGCTGTGCATCCAGTCCAGAATAAGCATGGCGGGTTCCTCTCTCCTGTTCGCGCGGCAGCCGGCGGGGCCGGCATGCCGCCCTGTGCTGCGACCGGGCGGCTCCGCAGCCGGCTTTGCGCCCCGCTGACGGATACCGCGCCTCTCATATCCAATTAGGTCTCCGTAGGCAAAGCGGACAGCCTCCTGTTCCACTTCCCGCCTGCCGCCGCCGCAGGACATGAAAGGGGCCGAACGCGCTGATTTCACGCGCATTCGGCCCTCTTCGGATTCAGATGCCGGCGCATCCCGGCTGCGGCATTATTTTTTTTGCGGCTGGCTGCCGACAATCTCCATATTCACATAGCTCTCGCTGCCGCGGGCCCAGTAGCGCAGGCAGGGATGCCCCTTCAGCCGGTCGAGAGCGGCATCCTCCTTCGCGGGATCCGCGGACCAGAAGATGATCTCGACCTGGCGCCGGCCGTCCCTGTCTATGGCCGAAAGGACCGTGGCAATGTGCACACCCTCGATCTGCTCGAGAATGGAGCGCAGGGTGCCGGGCCTGTTCTCGACGGTGAAGCCCACCTCCACCGCATTGCGCATGACCTGGGCGCCGCTCATGTGCGTCAGTCCCTTGAAGACGTCCCACTGGGTCAGAATGCCCTTGAGATGTCCCTCCTCGTCCACCACCGGCAGGCTGGTCACGCTCTTTTCAATCATCAGCATGGCCGCCTGCGTCACCGTGCTCTTGTAGCTGATGGTGACGGCGGGAATGGTCATGATTTCTCTGGCCTGGGTCTCGGCCAGTATGTCGAGCGCCTCAAGCACCTGCAGACCCGTGTCCTGGGCCGGCATGCAGGCCTTGATATCCGAGGCGGACAGCACGCCCACCACAATGCCTGAAGCGTCAACCACGGGCAGACGGCCTATCTTGTTCTCCCTGAGCAGTCTGCGGCATTCGAGCAGTCTGGTCTTGGGCTTGATGGCAATGACGTTGTTCTGCATCCAGTCTAATATCAGCATTTGCGCTTCCTCTTATGTTTGCTTTCACTGCACGCTCCGACGGTCCGCTCCGCGCGGACGCCGTCCTTTTGTGCCGTACTGACTCTGCTGTGTTTCGCGGAGGAAGCGGCAGCATGTCCGCTCGCTCCGTGCGGGATGCTCCCTTTCGGCATCGGGAGCGGCCCGTCCGCGGCCGGCCTACGGGTGGAAGGGCCAGATGAGCGGGATGAGCAACCAGCACATGAGAAGGACAATGAGCTGCAGAGGCCAGCCGGCCTTGACGTAGTCCATGAATCTGTACTTGCCGGGACCGAGGACGATGGTGTTGGGCGGCGTGGCAATGGGAGTGAGGAAGCACGCCGATGCGGACATGGCTATGCCCATGGTGATGGGCAGCGGTGAGATTCCGCTGGCGGCGGCGATGGGCATGGCCAGGGGAGCCATGAGCGCGGCCGTGGCCGTGTTTGACATGAAGTTGGTGATGATGCCGGTGAGAGCGCAGCAGGCGAGCATCAGCATCCACGGGTCGTGCACGGTGCTCACAACGGCGTTGGCCACAATGAGGGCTGCGCCGGACTGGGACATGGCCGCGGACATGGAGAGCATGCCGGCGAACAGGAAGATCGTGTTCCAGTCTACGCTGTGATAGGCCTCGCGCATATTGAGACAGCCGGTGATGACAATGAGACAGGCACCCAGCACGGCGGCGGTGGTGAGAGGCATGAGTTCGCTGGCCATCATGACCACAACGAAGACGAAAATGCCGATGGCATACGGCATCTTGTTCAGACGGCGTTTTCTGACTTCGGAAATGTCGTCGGTCTCTTCCAGCTCGCGTCCCTTCGGCAGCAGACGATGGCCGATGAGGCAGTAGTAGAGCAGGCCGGCAATAAGAAGCGGCACGCCGATGAGACCGAATTCAAAGAAGCCGAAAGGCGTCTGCCCGGTCTGGGCGAGCATGGAGTTGATGATGCCGTTGGGAGGGGTGCCGACGAGCGTCACGGTGCCGCCCAGTGACGAGGCGAAGGCCACGGGCATGAGAATCTTGCCGGGCGCCACCTTGGCGGTCAGGCACATGGCCAGAATCATCGGCACGGCGACCGCTGTGGTGCCGGTATTGGAAAGACATGTGGAAAGCAGTCCCACGGCCAGCATGGTGAAGAGAAGCAGGCGGATGGGATTTCCCCTGGAGAGCCTGACGGCCAGCCCGCCAACCTTGTCGGCAAAACCGGTGACAAACGTCGCCTCGCCGACAATGAACATGGCCATAAAGAGAACCACGGTCGGGTCGCCGAAGAAACTGAAGGCGACCTTGGACGAAATGACCTTGGTCAGGGACAGGGCCACGGGCACGAGCAGGGCCGTGACAGGCAGGGGCACGACCTCCGTGAAGAACATGACGGCCGCCACCAGCAGTATGCCCAGCGTGATGTAGGCCTTGGTGTAGTCCTCGGGAAGTTTCAGTTCCATACCCGGAGCCGCGGTGACGGCTTCAGGCCCCGCTGCCAGCAGGACTGCCAGCAGCAGGAGAGTCAAAGGCAGAATGAACCGCTTCATCTCATACCCTCCAAAAATTGAAGATGGTTTCAGGTTGTATTGAGAGAAG
>JAUNSE010000096.1 GCA_030539415.1 Desulfovibrionaceae bacterium | reverse complement strand
CCTTCTCTTCTGTTCCGATTTTCTGCCTGATTTTCCGTCCGGCCGGATGCCCGGCCGCGGGGCTAGTCCCCGCTGTCCGGATGGGGCACGCCCTTCGCGTTCAGCCGGCGTCTGCGCAAGACGCGCACGGCGCACAGCAGCGGCAGCAGAATGCCGATGGCGATGAAGGCCAGGCGCACGCGCACGGCATTGAGCGGGCCGTCGAAGCTCATGATGGCGTTGTGGCCCCAGGCGGTGTGGTACAGGGCCCAGCCCAGGGCGAAGTTGCAGGCCACCACAATCAGTCCGGCCACCACCCAGTGCACGGCGATGTGCTCGCCCAAAAACCAGGACTTGCGGTAGAAGCGCCTGTGCGCGGCGAGCAGGGGCAGGACGAGAATCAAGGCCAGCAGGGCCGCGGGCCAGCTGAAGCCCTTGAGCAGGGCGCCGACCGCGCCGAGGAGCAGGAAGACCAGGGCGTAGCGGAAGGCCTGCCGCTGCCGCTGGCCCAGCCCGTAAGAGACGAAGAGCAGCATGCAGCCGCTCACGGCGCAGATCAGGTGCCCGGCCGGAATGAGCTCGTCGGGCAGCATGGCGGCGACCCAGGCGATGTCGGAGGCGCGGCTGGGCAGGGTGGAGGAGAGCAGGAGCAGGGCGCCGCCCAGGAAGGTCGAGAAGGAGGTGATCATCGGGCTCAGCACGGAGAGCCAGCGGCCCGCGTGCTGGAACTTGCCCTGGCGCACCTCGTAGCCGGCCAGCAGCATGGCCGCCACCAGCAGGGGCAGAATGTAGTAGATGAGGCGGAAGATGAGCACCGCCGCGAAGACCATCTGCTCGTGCGGGGTGTTGGTCATGTGGATGATGACCAGCTCGAAGACGCCCACGCCGCCCGGCACGTGCGTCAGCACCACGGCCACCTGGGCCATCAGGAAGCCGGGCAGGAACTCGATGAAGGAGACGCCCACGGCCGAGGGCAGGAGCACCCACATGCAGGCCGCGGCGGCCACGAGGTCGATCCAGGAGACCAGGAGCTGCGCCACGGCGATCTTCGGGCTGGGGAAGACGAAGACCTTGCCGAAGACGGTGATCGGGCCCTGCACCTTGAAGCAGAGAATCATGTAGGCCAGGGCTATGCCGGCCAGCACATAGCCCAGCAGGCGCACGTCGTGCAGGGGCATGGCCTCGAGCAGCTCCGGCGGCAGCGCCGGCGGGGCGATGATGAAGACCAGGCCGCTCAGGCCCAGGGCGCCGATCCAGAAGGCCACGGCCAGAATGAGAATCAGGTGCAGGACGTCGTGAATGGAGAAGCCCCAGGCCGAGTAGAAGCGGAAGCGCACCGAGGTGCCGCCCAGCAGGGCGCCGAAGTTGAAGCTCACCGCCTGCCCCACCACGGACACGAGGCTCACTCTGGAGAAGGGGAGGTTCTTGTGTATGGCCTTGAGCGCCAGCCAGTCGTAGCCTATCAGGATGCAGTAGTTGATGACGGCGAAGGCCAGGGACAGGAAGATGCGCGCCGGGTGAATGAGGTCGATGCAGGCCCGTATTTCGGCCAGTGAGTACTGTCTGAGCTTGTTGTAGAGAAGATACACGGCAAGTGAGAAGATGGCCGCAATGAGCACCGGCCCCAGATAGCGCATGTATTTCTTCATTATTTTCAGTTCCTTCGATAGAGAGGTTGCCCGGCTCTTCCGACTCGAAGGAGCGGGGGGATTTTCACTGCCGGCATACGGCCAGATATTTCAAAGGACTTTCTATCTCAATTGGACGCACCCCGCAACAGCCGGCCGCCAAAATCGCACAGTGCCCGCAGTGCGCCATTTTCCCTCCGGCCCGGGTCCTGCCGCCATATCCCGTCATGCGGCACTCCTCTTGACCTTGGTGGAGACACAGGCTAGAAGAAATGCACATCTTGGTGAAAGCTCCGTTGCTGCGGCAGCGGATATTTTTTTTACCCCCCGTCCCGCGCCTGCCGGTCCGGAACTTTCCTTCCGGACGGATCCATATATCTTTGCCGTTTTTCCCTTTCTTCCGCTTTTGTACACCTTTTCAAAAGCGCGCATTTTCTGACGTTCCAGTTCCCCGGCCTTTTGCGGGCGGGGTCCGTCGCGGCGGACCTCATGCCCATTCGGCCCCCGGGCGCGCAGGCCGCGCGCGGACGAGGCGCTCGCCGGCGGACCGGACGCAGCTTTCACTGTTTTCTTCGGAGGTTTGACATGGCGATTCCCATTTCGGCTCAGGGCTATCAGAAGCTCGTCAAGGAGCTGGCCCAACTCAAGGAAGATCGTCCTGCTATCATTCAGGCTATCAAGGAAGCCCGCGAACAGGGCGATCTGCGCGAGAATGCCGGCTACGACGCCGCCCGCGAGAAGCAGGGCATGAGCGAGGCCCGCATCACCTACCTCGAGGCCCGTCTGGCCCAGAGCAACATCATAGATCTGGACAAGCTGTCCGGCGACAGGGTTGTCTTCGGCTGCACCGTGACCCTGATCGATGTGGATACCGAGGAGGAGAAGGTCTACACCATTCTCGGCCCCGACGAGGCCGACCTCGCCAAGGGCTCCATCTCCTTCCAGTCTCCCGTGGGCAGCGCCCTGCTCGGCCACGAGGTCGGCGACGAGGTGACCATCGCCATTCCCAAGGGCAATGTCGTGTACGAGATCACCGACATCCGCTTCCTCGGCTCGCAGGTCGTTTCCGACTAGCTTTTTTACGGCCGGCCCCCGTCCAGCGGGAGGCCGGCCTTTCCCTGCCATTCCGCCTTTCCTCCCCCAGGCCCTCCCGGCATTCACCGCCGCAAGGCATCCGTTCAGCCTGCCGTCCACTCATCCACGCCGCACACGGAGTCGCCCATGTCAGGTCAGCCCCAGTCAGGACCCTCGCTCTTTCTGCCCCGCGTCATGTACTTCATCGCAGGCGTGGTCTGGATTCTCCTGCTCTGGCCGATGCCGAACACCGTCTTTCTGGCCGGCTGCTTCGCCTGCCTGGCCTATCCGCTCTATCTGAAGCTGCGCCGCTACGCGCGCCGCGGCCGCCGCAGGCTCGAGCGCAGAAAGGCGGAGCTCGAGGCAGAGGCCGCCGCCTCCGGCAGGAGGGAGACCCGGGTGCTGCCCCTGATCGGGCGCAGGCACACCCTGCCCGCGGGCACCAGGTTCAGCCTGGCCTTCAGGACCGGCTGGTTCAGGGCCCTGCCCATGCTGGGCACCTTCTCGGCCATCTTCCTGTCCGTGGCCATACCGGTGGCCCTGTTCGTGGTCATGGTGACGCCGCAGATTGCCAGCGGCTTCGCGCGCATGCGCGAGCTGTGGATGCACAATTTCGAGCTGCCGGACGAGCTCGCCCAGCGCATTGACGGGCTGGTGGAGAAGATTCAGACCATTCCCGGCCTGGACAAGGTGGCCAGGGACATCGAGAGCTATCAGGAGACCCTGGCCGGCTACCTGAGCAACTTCTCCACCGACACCCTGGTCAAGTGGGCCAATCAGGGCTTCGACCTGCTCGGCGGCGCCTCCTCGGTGGCCATCCACTTCGTCCTCTTCCTGGGCCTCGCGTTCATCTTCATCATCTATGCCCCTCGCATCCGCCTCATCTCGGCCCGCCTGCTGCACCTGAACCCGCTCATCCTGCACCGCTTCACCCTGTCCATCCGCTCGGCCCTGCGCGCCATCCTGATGGGCGTGGTCTTCGTGGCTATCATCCAGGGCTTCCTCTGCGCCATCGGCTTCGCCCTGGTCGGAGTCAGCCAGTTCGCCTTCTGGGGTCTTGTGGCCGCCATTCTGGCGCCCATTCCCATGTTCGGCACGGCCCTCGTCTGGGCGCCGCTGGCCCTGCATCTGTGGGCCACCGGCCATCCCATGGCCGCCCTGGCCCTGGTCGTCTGGTGCGTGGCCATCGTCTCCTCGGCGGACAGCGTGCTGCGGCCGATCTTCCTCAAGACCGGCATCAAGGCCAGCTTCATGGTCCTGATTCTGGTCATCTTCTGCGGCATAGCGGCCTTCGGCACGATCGGCATCATTCTCGGGCCCGTGCTGCTCGCCCTTTCCATACAGGCCATGGAGGAGGGCAACCTCGCCTATCCCTCCATGCTGCAGCCCCTGGCCGCAAGGTCCAATTCAAACATACGCCGTCACGACAGCCTGGAGTAGCATCCCTTGCTGGAAGTCTCAGACTCAGTTCAGTTCCCTTCCGTCCGCAGGGCCGGACAGTCCGGGGGCCGGACAGCCCGCCTCATCGCACCGCTCCTCGCAGCGGTGCTTGTTCTGTGCGCGGCTGCGCTTGCCGCATCGCCCGCCCTGGCCGGCGTGCCCGTCCGGGCCGCCCTCATGATCAACATGAACACGGGCCGCATCCTCTACCAGAAGAATGCGGACATGGCCATTCCGCCGGCCTCGCTGACCAAGGTCATGACCTCCTTCCTGGTCCACGACGCCGTGGCGGCCGGACGCTTCTCCATGCAGACCAAGGTGCGCATCTCGCCGCAGGTGGCCCGCGTCGGCGGCTCCACCATGCGTCTGCGCAGCGGCGAGTACGTGACCATCGAGAATCTCCTGCGCGGGGCCATCATCGCCTCCGGCAACGACGCGGCCACGGCGCTCGCCCTGGCCACGTCCGGCAGCCAGCGCGCCTTTGTGCAGGCCATGAACGCCAAGGCCGCGCGCCTCGGCATGAAGCGCACGCGCTTCCGCAATCCCACCGGCCTGCCCGCGGCGGGCCAGGTGACCACGGCCAGGGATCTGGCGAGGCTGTGCCGGGCCTACATGTCCAGGCACCCCGGAGCCATGCGCATCCACTCCACGAGCTCCTTCAGGCACAGAAAGCGCATGCTCACCACGACCAACCCCTTTCTGGGCTCCCGCGGCGTCAACGGCCTGAAGACCGGCTTCACCTTGAGCTCAGGCTACAACATCATCCTGACCACGCGCGGCAAGACGCGCCTGCTCATCGTGGTGCTCGGCGGCAAGTCCAAGGCGCGCCGCGAGTCCGCCGCCTCGACCCTGCTCGCCGCCGGCCTGAAATATCCGAACAGCGCCCAGAAGGTGCAGCAGCTTGTCGGCGGCCCCTCCGGCCGCCAGCTCGGCTCCACGAAGAAGTCCGGCAAGGTGCAGAAGGCGAGGCCCGTCGCCAAGAAGAAGTCCGCCAGACAGGACAGGAGCGGCAAGAAGAAGGCCGTGAAAAAGCAGGGGCAGGCGAAGAAGAGTCAGGCGAAGCAGAGCCGGAAGGCAAAGCAGGCCCAGACGAAGCAGAGCCAGACAAGGAATAAGCAGAAGCAGGGACGCGGCAAGGGCGAGCGGAAGCAGTCCGGGCAGAAGCGGCAGCAGTAGCCCGCGATGGTCCGGGCGGGGCGTCCTGGCCAACGGGCGCCGGTGTGCCGGACGCTGCGGACGGACCGCCCCTCTCCCTTGACCTTGGGCCGCTGTGCGGGCTATTGTGGCCAAATCATACGGGCCAGACTGCACCGCAGTCCCTGCCCTTCAAACTGAATGCACTTGCATCTTCACTCGCAGATTAACCACTGAGGAGCTTACAGTATGGGAATCGGAATGCAGGAAATGCTGATCATTCTTCTTGTCGTCCTTGTCCTTTTCGGCGCCAAGAAGCTTCCTGAAATCGGCGGCGGTCTCGGCCGCGCCATCCGCAACTTCAAAAAGGCCACCAGCGAGCCCGACGAGATAGACATCACGCCCAAGGCCGAGGCAAAGAAAACGGAGTCCGGCGAGAAGAATTCCTAGCCGATCCGGCTCCGGGTCCCCCGCCCGGCATCCGTCCCGCTTTCTTCGCACTCTTGTGAACTATCCCTGCCCCCCTCCGCCAGTGGCGGAAGCTCCTCTGCAACTCAAAGGGAGAGACCGATGGCCGCACAGCTGAATCAGTACAAAACCGAACAGATTTCCATCTTTCTGGAAAACCGGGCCGGCCGTCTGGCCGAGGTGACCAGCGCCCTGAGCCAGGCCGGACTGAACCTCCGCGCCCTGTCCCTGGCCGACACCTCCGACTTCGGCATCCTGCGCATGATCGTCTGCGACACGCAGAAGGCCCAGGCGCTGCTCAAGGAGAAGGGCTTCACGCTGGGCATCACCAGCGTGGTTGCCGTCAATGTGGACGACAGGCCCGGCGGCCTTGACGAGCTGCTGCAGCTCATCACCAGGCAGAAGATCAATGTGGAGTACATGTACGCCTTCGTGACCAAGGTCTCCCACTCCGCGACCATGATCTTCCGCTTCGACAAGGTGGACGAGGCCATCGCCTGCCTGCTCGAGAACAAGGTCGAGATCCTCTCTCCGGACAAGATCTGCGGCATCTAGCGCGGCGCGGAACACTTTTGCACACGACCGGCCCCGGACACGCTCCGGGGCCTTTCTTTTGTCTTCGCCCGGCCGTCGGTTCGGCCTCCCCCGCTCCTCCCTCCGCCTGCCGGCGCGCCCGGGACGGGGGACACAGCGCGACCGCACCCGCCGGACCAGCCGGACAGGCTGCCGGACACGGCCCGGCCCGCAGGCCCGGATGCGCCCGGCCAGGGCCTTCCAAACGGGTCCGGACAGAGGGGAAGGCCTCCTTCCGGCAAAAAAAGACAGCGCGCAACAGTCTGAAAACTGCTGACTTATTGTTCCTCGCCTGTTCCAGACGAAAAAAAATACTCTTTCCCCCTTCCCTATCCGCACTTCTGACTTATCTTTGTTTGCGATGCAGGAACAGCCCACATTCATCCAGGTCCGGGCAAGGCCCGGACACGTTCCGGCAGAACCTGATGTAACCAACCGTATGGAGGAATATCCACTATGAAACTTCAGCCGTTGAATGATCGTCTTCTGGTCAAGCGTCTCGAATCCGAAGAAAAGACCGCTGGTGGTCTGTACATCCCCGACACCGCCAAGGAAAAGCCCAGCAAGGGTCAGGTCGTGGCCGCGGGTCCCGGCAAGATTGACGACAACGGCAACCGCGTTGCTCTGACCGTGAAGAAGGGCGACATGGTTCTCTTCAACAAGTATGCCGGCACCGAAGTGAAGCTGGACGGCGTTGATCATCTGGTTCTGCGTGAAGACGACGTGCTCGCCATCATCGAAGACTAATCAGACGACTAATCAAATTAGCAAAAGTAAAATAAAGCGTATCTAGGATTGGAGGATACAGTACCATGGCTGCGAAAGAAGTTATTTATGATGTGAAAGCCCGCGAGCGCCTGGCCGCCGGCGTGGACAAGCTTGCCAACGCCGTGAAGGTGACCCTCGGCCCCAAGGGCCGCAACGTCGCCATCGAGAAGAGCTTCGGCGCTCCGGTCATCACCAAGGACGGCGTGACGGTTGCCAAGGAAATCGAGCTTGAGGACAAGTTCGAGAATATGGGCGCCCAGATGGTG
>JAUNSE010000095.1 GCA_030539415.1 Desulfovibrionaceae bacterium | reverse complement strand
CTCCGCGCGTGTCCGGCACGCCCGGATCCGGCCCGCCCTGCGGCATGTACGGGCAGGGGTCGGACGCCGGGGCGGCTCCGCCATGACGCGGCGCCGGGCAGATCCCGGGACAGGCCGCCAGGGCGCGCGGCCGGACCCCGTCCGGACCAGTTCTGATGTCCGGACAGATCCCGGCGCCGCATGCCCGCGGAGCATGACTCGCTGCTCCGGCGGCTGCCGATCGGCGCTCGCGGCCGATCCGTCGGTCCTTCCGCGCCATCGGCCGGCGCGGATTCGTTCGCATTTGTTTCAAAAGGATAAGCGATCCTCGCAAAAAGGCAAGGGCTTGAAAGGCGTTCTTCACGCATGCCGCCCGGGGCCTCCTGCCGCGCGCGAATTTCTTCGTGTTCCGGCACTTGCCATCGCGGATAAAGTGTGGCAGAAACATCGGCTTCATTTGCGGCCGCATTCGCAGACTGCCAAAACAGACAGGTTGTTTGCCCGGCCCCCTGCGAAACCGTGCCGGTCTTTTCCGGCCCGACAGGCAGTTTTCACGTTTTCTCCGCAGGGTACCGGCGCAAGACGCCGCATACGGCCGTGTCGTTCCACTCCGTTTTCACGGGCCGGCGCTGTTTCTGCGTCCATTTGCGCCCGCAAGTTCCGCTTTCTTCTGTCAGTTGCGCCTGCAGGGAAAAATTTCACAGTGTTTCGATGGGAAAATTCTTCTCTTGACTTTAGACTCCAAAACTTTAAACTTTTTTCTGTGTGCCGGTACGGAGCATGTCCGCGCGCTTGTCCCTTCGGTTTTTCCAGGAGGATACGCGCACTGTCCTGCAGACAAAGCGCAGATGCCTTGAGATGACGGGAAAAATAAACGTCATGCGGACGCCGCCGCCCGTTTTTGCGGATGACGCGCGCACGTTTTGCGATGCTGCGGCTTTCCGGCGCCCTGCGCGGACCCGCGCGCGGGCCCGGCGTCTCCGCTTCAGGCGGCTTTCGGAAAATTTTTCGAAAATAGCCCGGAACTGCCGCTGAGCCGTCACACGATCAGGATGACCGTTCCGCGATCATCCGCCCCGGCCTTTTTGCAGATGCCGGCAGCCCCTCTCCCTCCTGACTCATCCCGCCCCCCGCCCCGCAAAAGCACAGGCAGAACACCGGATGTCCCGGCGTTCACGGGGCTCATCCCCCGGACGCTCCGATCGGCGGCTGTCCGACCCCGTACGGCCCTTCAGGCCGCTCAAAATCAACCTCGGCGCCGCCGCGCCGTCAAAACAATACAGGAGAATTCCATGCGTTCTGGCAACGGAATCGACACTGGGCTTTCCCCCTCCCACAACTGCGAATGGCTTGAAACCAACGGCCTCGGCGACTACGCCTCGGCCACTTCCGAAGGCATCAACACCCGCCGCTACCACGGCCTGCTGGTTTCCAATGTGGAGCACTACGGCCGCCACGTCCTCCTCTCCACCGTCGAGGACTGGCTGGTGACGAACGCCGGCGCCTGGCCCCTGTCCTCGCGCCATCATCCCGGCACCGTCTATCCGCAGGGCGCCTCCCTGCTGAAGAAATTCATTCCCGGCCCCTGCCCGGGCTTTGTCTACGAGGCCGCGGGCTACCGCGTGACCCGCCGCGTGGCCCTGGTGAAGGGCCGCCACACCGTGCTCGTCCGCTACTCGGTCGAGCGCACCGGCAAGGGCGCCGAGAACGAGTCCGTGACCCTGCGCGTGGCCCCGCTGCTCGCCTTCCGCTCCTATCACGCCCTGACGCACGCCAACATGGACCTGCAGGTCAAGACCTTCCCGGTTGCCAGCGGCGTCAACGGCTTCAAGATTCAGCCCTACAACGCGCTGCCCGCCCTGTACGTGCAGGTGAGCGGCCTGTTCGACTTCCTGCCCTCCCCCGAGTGGGTCAACGCGGTCGAATACCCCGTCGAGCGCGAGCGCGGCTTCGACTGCCAGGAGGACCTGTTCTCCCCCGGCCTGCTCGAGCTGCACGTCATGCCCGGCGAGGACATTGTCGTGGCCGCCTCCACCGAGCCGATCGCCCCGGCCATGGAGGGCGACGCCCTCGAGACCATGTGGGAGCAGGAAATGGCCTCCCGTCCCGGCCTCGGCGGCAAGCGCGACACGCTCTCCCCGCTGCAGGGCTTCCTGGCCGACCGCTCGGCCTGCTTCCTGATGAAGACGCCCGGCGGCCGCTCCATGATTCTGGCCGGCTACCCCTGGTTCGGCTCCTGGGGCCGCGACACCCTGATCGCCCTGCCCGGCGTGACCTTCCTCGCCGGCCGCGTCGAGGAGGGCCTGGAGGTGCTGCGCGCGATGGCCGAGTCCGCCTCGGACGGCCTCATCCCCAACACCTTCGACAGCGAGGGCCGTCCCGGCGGCTACAACAGCGTGGACGCGAGCCTGTGGTTCGCCTGGGCCTGCCATCTCATGCTCGAGCGCCTCACCCGCCTGAAGCGCTCCGAGGAGGCGAAGGCCTTCCAGGACCTCTGCGCCCCGGCCATCTACTCCATCATCGCCGCCTACCGCGCCGGCCGCGTGCCCTTCGCCCGCGTCGCGAGCTCGGGCATGCTGGAGGTCGGCACCCCGTCCACCCAGCTCACCTGGATGGACGCCCAGGTCAACGGCGTGCCGGTGACCCCGCGCTACGGCTATCCCGTGGAAATCCAGGCCCTGTGGTACAACACCCTGGCCGTGGGCCATCATCTGGCGAAGAAGCGCGGCGATCCGGATCCCTGCCCCGAGCGCATGCTGAAGGCCCTGCAGGCCGTCTTCGCGGCCAGGTTCGTGAAGGAGGACGGCTCTCTGAACGACGTCTGGCGCCATGCCGAGGACGGCGGCCCGGACGGCTCGGTGCGCCCCAACCAGCTGCTGGCCGTCTCCCTGCCCTACGCCATCGCCCCCAAGGAGGACTGGCGCGCCATCGTGGACAGGTGCACCGAGGACCTGCTCACCCCCTACGGCCTGCGCACCCTCTCGCCCGACAATCCGGCCTTCTGCCCCACCTACGGCGGCGGCTCCGCGGCCCGCGACGGCGCCTACCATCAGGGCACGGTCTGGACCTGGCTGCTCGGCCCCTACACCGAGGCCATGCTGAAGGCCGTGAAGGGCGAGACCGAAGGCGGCGACAAGGGCAAGAGCCGCGTGGCCAGGGCGGCGAAGTCCCTGCTGGACAAGGTCACGCCGCTCTTCACCACGCACATGACCGAGGCGGGCCTCGGGCACATGTCCGAGATCTTCTCGGCCACGGCCCCCTACGCGCCCGACGGCACCATAGCCCAGGCCTGGAGCGAGGGCGAGGCCCTGCGCATGCTGCTTCTCGTGCGCACCGCGGCCCCTGAAGCCTACAAGGAGTGGGAGGAGAAGATCTCCTCCCCGGTCCGCCACGGCAAGGGCGGCAAGACGAAGTAGGCTCCTTCATACTTTGAAAATCAGCAGACTTTTCACTGTTTGTTCACATACGTCCATTATTTGCACTGCAGACACTGCTTCACACCTTGTCTGAGTTCTGGAGGATCAGATGCGGGTTCTCATGTTCGGCTGGGAGTTCCCTCCGCATATCAGCGGCGGGCTCGGCTCGGCCTGTGAAGGCATAGTGCGCGCCCTGACAGGCAGGGGAACCGAAGTGCTCTTCGTGCTCCCCCGCCTTGGCGGCAAGAGCAACGAGACCGACGGTCTCACCATGTTCAGCGCCAGCGGCACGCGCGTCGCCGCCGGAAGCCGCGAGGCGAGCCACGTTGTTTCCGACACCAACACCTACTGGAAGAAAAACCTTCACATGGAGTTCGTGGACTCCATGCTCACGCCCTACACCACGCCGCAGCACTACGAGCGCGTGATTTCCGAGTACTCGCAGTACCGCACCTCGGCCGAGCGCAGGATCTCCGAGACCGTGCCCGGCGGCGAGTACTGCGTGCAGATGCACGGCGGCTACGGCCCGGACCTGATGAGCGAGGTCTTCAAGTACTCCCTGGCCGCGCGCACCATCGCGCAGCAGAACGACTTCGACGTGATCCACGCCCATGACTGGATGGCCTATCCGGCCGGCATCATGGCGCGCAAGGTCAGCGGCAAGCCGCTCATCGTGCACGTGCACGCCACCGAGGCGGACCGCAGCGGCTCGGAGATCGTCCGCTCGGAAATCGGGCGCATCGAGTACGAGGGCATGCACGCGGCCGACAAGGTGGTGGCGGTGAGCCACTTCACCAAGAACCTCATCATGCGCGTCTACGGCGTGCCGGAGCACAAGATCGAGGTCGTGCACAACGCCGTCTCGCAGAAGGAGGCCAAGAAGGTCTTCCACGTGGCCAATCCCGACGGCGAGAAGCAGGTCCTGTTCATGGGCCGCATCACCCTGCAGAAGGGGCCCGAATACTTTGTCGAGGCCGCGCGCCTGGTGCTCAAGGTCATGCCGAACGTCCGCTTCGTCATGGCCGGCTCCGGCGACATGCTGCTGTCCATGGTCTCGCGGGTGGCCCGCTACCGCATGGGCCGCCGCTTCACCTTCACCGGCTTCCTCAAGGGCGCCGAGGTGGAGAACATGTACGCGGCTTCCGACCTCTACGTCATGCCCAGCGTGTCCGAGCCCTTCGGCATAGCGCCGCTCGAAGCGATGGTGTATGATGTGCCCGTGCTCATGAGCAAGCAGTCCGGCGTCTCCGAAGTCGTCAACAACGCCCTCAAGGTGGACTTCTGGGATGTGCGCAAGATGGCCGCCTCCATCTGCGCCGTGCTGGCCTATCCCGCGCTCGGGCGCTTCATGGTGGCCAACTGCCAGGAGGAGCTCAAGACCATCCGCTGGGACAACGCCGCCGTGAAGCTGAACCGTATCTACTCCGAACTTGCAAAGAGGTCCTGACCATGCCTTCCGTCTGTTTTTACTTTCAGGTCCATCAGCCCTACCGGCTGAGGCATTACTCGTTCTTCGACATCGGTCACAACCACATGTACGAGGACGAGGAAGCCAACAAGTCCATCATGCTGAAGGTGGCGGACAAGTGCTATCTTCCCATGAACGACCTTCTGATGCGCCTCATCGAAAGGCATCAGGGCAAGTTCAAGGTGAGCTTCTCGCTGTCCGGCGTCTTCATCGAGCAGATGGTGCAGTACGCCCCCCGCGTGCTGAAGTCCTTCCAGGACCTGGCTGCCACGGGCTGCGTGGAGATTCTGGCCGAGACCTACGCCCACTCCCTCTCCTTCCTCTTCTCCCCGAAGGAATGGATGGATCAGGTCCGGCTCCATGACGACATGGTCAGGGAGCATTTCGGCGTCACCCCCACCGCCTTCCGCAACACAGAGCTCATCTACAACAACGACATCGCCCAGATGGCCGAGGACATGGGCTACCAGGCGATCCTCACCGAGGGCGCCGACCAGGTCATCAACTGGCGCAGCCCCAACTTCGCCTACCAGCCCGGCAACTGCCGCCGCATCCGCCTGCTGCTGAAGAACTACAGGCTCTCCGACGACATCGCCTTCCGCTTCTCCAACCAGGGCTGGGAGGAATACCCCCTGACCGCCGAGAAGTACGCCTCGTGGCTGTTCAACCTCAACGGACAGGGCGAGACCATCAACCTGTTCATGGACTACGAGACCTTCGGCGAGCATCAGTGGGCCGAGTCCGGCATCTTCAACTTCATGGAGGCCCTGCCGGGCCTGGTCCTGGCCAATCCGGACTTCACCTTCGCCACGCCCACCGAAGTGGCGCAGGCCTGCTCCCCCATGGCCCGCCTGGACATCCCGCAGTACATCTCCTGGGCCGACGCCGAGCGCGATCTCTCCGCCTGGCGCGGCAACGATCTGCAGGACGACGCCATGGGCGCCCTGGCCGCCCTCGAGAAGGACGTCAAGAAGACCGGGGATCCGGACCTGCTCCATGTCTGGCGCCGCCTGACCACCTCGGACCACTTCTACTACATGTGCACCAAGTTCTTCTCGGACGGCGACGTGCACAAGTACTTCTCGCCCTACGAGACGCCCTACGACGCCTACATCTTCTTCATGAACTCCCTGGCCGACCTCGAGCTCTCCGTGCGCCACAAGCTGGAGAGCATGGACCGGCAGGCCAAGCCCCTGGTGGCGAAGAAGGCCAAGTCCGACGCCGAGCGCGCAGCCGACGCCTTCGGACCCGAGATCACCACCAGGGAGGTCGAGGGCGCGACCACGCGCATCGGCGGATAGCCTTCCTTTCCCGAGGACGGCCGCAGGGCCGCCCTTACGGACTGGCTGGCCGTCTGGAAAGCTTCAAATGCTGACTCACTGTCCGGGAAGCCCAGCTTCCCGGATTTTTTGATTTTCTCCCCTCCGGCGTCACATCCTTTACGGGGCTTGCCGATGCCGGGCATCTTTATTAGGATCCGCCCTTGCTTTCAAAGGGCGTCCCTCCGGCGTGACACGCCGCAACAGTACAAAAAAGCCACGACTTGTTCGGAAAAATCCCCGTCCGGGCGGTCAAGGAGACCAAATGGATTACGGCAACATAACCTTATTCGAGACTTCGTGGGAGGTCTGCAACAAGGTGGGCGGCATCTACGCCGTTGTCAGCAGCAAGGCCCTGCAGGCCGTTGACAACTTCGGCGAGAACTACTGGCTGCTCGGCCCCGACCTCGGCAACAACGCCGAGTTCGAGGAGGACCTCGGCCCCGCCTTCGACCCCCTGCGCAAGACCCTGGAGATGCACAATCTGCACTGCCGCGTGGGCCACTGGCTCATTCCCGGCAATCCGAAGGTCATCCTTGTCGACTTCCGCAATCACTACAATCAGAACCAGCTGCTCTACGAGTACTGGAAGGCCTACAACGTCGACTCCATGTCCGGCGGCTGGGACTACATCGAGCCGGTCATGTTCGCCACCGCCTGCGGCGAGGTGATCAAGACCGTCTACCAGCACTTTGTCGAGCCCGTGGGCGCGGCCGCCGTGGCCCACTTCCACGAATGGATGTGCGGCGCGGGCCTGCTCTACCTGAAGCGCTTCTGCCCGACCATCGGCACCGTCTTCACCACCCACGCCACCATGCTCGGCCGCTCCATGTGCGGCAACGGCCGCAACCTCTACGGCCTCAGCATGGACAATCCGATCAACCCGCGCCAGGAAGCCGCCAACCTGAACATCACCGCCAAGTGCTCCATGGAGACGGCCTCGGCCCGCGAGGCCGACTGCTTCACCACCGTGAGCAGCATCACCGGCGACGAGGCGGCCATCGTCCTGCAGAAGGCTCCGGACGTGGTCACGCCCAACGGCCTGGACATGCGCGTCATCCCCGACTACAGCGAGGATCGCCTCAAGCCCTCCCTGATGCGCAAGGTCATCCTGGAGTCCGCCGAGAAGCTCCTGCGCCGCAAGCTCCCCGAAGACACCTGCATCATG
>JAUNSE010000094.1 GCA_030539415.1 Desulfovibrionaceae bacterium | reverse complement strand
AGGGCACCAAGAATGGTGCCAATGACAGGACCAAGCCCGGCAATATTCAGAAACTGAATGAGAAAGATCTTGTATCTCGGCATCTCCAGAAAATCGACGCCGTCCTTTCTCTGCTGTACAGGCGTGGGGCGGTTGTAGTCAGCCCCGAAAACCTTCTCTATAAATTTGCCATACAGGAAGTATCCCAGCAAAAGCAGAGCTATGCTTCCCAGGAAATACAATGTGCCAGACATACAAAACTCCTTGCAGCAGCTGCAGACAAATTTGATGCAGCCGCCCTCCGCTTGGCGGGGGGAGTTTTTTTATCGCAAAGAGGAATTCTTTCCAAGTCCCTTTTTCCCTCGGATTTGAGACCGCCCTGACCGGCGGCAGACGAAGCAGAAGGACGGGTCCTTTCCAGGTACCCGTCCTTCACAAACTGTTCTGCCGGATGCTCCGGCAGCGCGGAAATTCCTACTTGCCCTTGTGCGACTGCTCAAGGGCGGCCACACCGGCTCTGGCCACATTGGTGTCCTCGGCAACGGACCCGCCGCTCACGCCGATGGCGCCTATGATGCATCCTGCGGCATCACGCAGCAGTTCGCCGCCGCCGAAGATGACGAGCCGCCCGTTGGTCACCTGTATGCCGAAGAGTTCGCCGCCGGGCTGGGATGCCGCCCCCAGGTCCGCAGTGGACATGTTGAACAGGCGCGCCGTTTCCGCCTTGCCGATGGACACGTCGATGCTGCCAAGGAAGGCGCCGTCCATGCGGATGAAAGCCTTCAGATTGCTGCCGGCATCAACCACGGCAATGTTCATGGGCACGCCCTGCTCCACGGCTTTTGCCAGCGCTCCTTTCAGCACGACTTCGGCCTGCGCCTGGGTGAGGTCGCCCGGCAGCTGAAGCTTGGACGCGTCCACCGCCGCATGAGCGGGCAGAGCAAGGACAAGAGCAAGAAGAAGAGCGGAGAAGAGACGACGCATGGCAGAACCTCCTGCAAGAGAATCGGGATGAGTGCTTCTCTCACTACACCACAGCATGAGAGAAAACAATGTTCCGCCAGATAAATCGCGCCCGGAACGTTTTTCATGCGGCGTCCGGAGCCGGACGCCTGTCTCTGACGGAAGCGGAGACCCGAGCGAGGCGGCTGAAATCCGGCAAACAGAACAGGGTCCCCGACCTCGCGGTCAGAGACCCTGGCTGAAAAGCATCTGCTTCCTTTCGGATGTCCGGGCGCTAGGCGCAGGCGGCGGGCCTCCCCAGAGCCGGCAGTCTCCTTTCAAGAGCGCTGCCGATGGTGAAGAGCGTCGCCTCGTCAAAGGCCCTGCCTATGAGCTGCATGCCGACGGGCAGACCGGACTCTCCCATGGCTGCCGGCATGGCCAGACTGGGCAGGCCGGCCATGTTGATGGGGCAGGTGTAGGCGTCCATGAGGAAGACCTGGAGCGGATTCTGCTGATGCGAATTCAGGGGCCAGGCCGTGATGGGCGAGACAGGCGCCAGCAGGCAGTCGCAGCTTGAGAGAGCCGCGATGAACTCATCCCTGATGATGCGGCGCACCTGGGCGGCCTTCTTGTAATAGGCATCATAGTATCCGGCCGAGAGCACAAAGGTGCCCAGCATGATGCGGCGCTTGACCTCCTCGCCGAAGCCCTCCTTGCGGGAGAACTTGTAGAGTTCCTGCAGGTCCTTGGGGTCCTGCGTGCGGTGTCCGTAGCGCACGCCGTCAAAGCGGGCCAGATTGGAGCTGGCTTCGGCCATGGCGACAATGTAGTAGGCGGCTATGGCGGCCTCGGTGCTCGGCAGGCTGACTTCGACTACCTTTGCGCCGAGATCCCCGAGCGCCTCGACGGCCTTGTCTATGCCGGCGCGCACTTCCTGCGACAGGCCTTCGCCGAAATATTCCCTGGGCAGACCGACGGTCCTGCCGGCGAGGTCCGCCGGATTGAGACCGGCCAGATAGTCCGGCACCGCGACAGGCGCGCAGGTCATGTCGCGCTGATCCCAGCCGGCAATGACCGACAGCAGACGGGCGCAGTCTTCAACCGTGCGCGCAAGCGGGCCGACCTGGTCCAGAGAGGAGCCGTACGCAATGAGCCCGTAGCGGGAGACGCGTCCGTAGGTGGGCTTGATGCCCACGCATCCGCAGAAGGCCGCGGGCTGCCGGATCGAGCCGCCGGTGTCGGAACCCAGCGAGCCGTAGCACTGCCCCGCGGCCACGGAGCAGGCAGACCCGCCTGAGGAGCCGCCCGGCACGCGGCCGGTGTCCCACGGATTGCGCGTGACCTGGTAGCCGGAATTCTCCGTGGTGGAGCCCATGGCAAATTCGTCGCAGTTGTTCTTGCCCAGAATGATGGCGCCGGCCTCGCGCAGACGCTGCACGGCATAGGCATCATACATGGGCCTGAAGCCCTCGAGGATGCGCGAGCCAGAGGTCGTGGGCATGTCCTTTGTCACCAGTGCGTCCTTGAGCGTCAGCGGCACGCCCCACAGGGGCATGCCCGTATCGGGGCCCTGGGCGTCAAGCTTTTCGGCCTGCTCCACGGCGCCTTCGGCATCAAGATAAAGCAGAGCGCCAAGGTCGTCTTCGGTGGCCGCAATGCGCTCAAGGCAGGCGACCGTGGCGTCCACGGCGTGAATGCTGCCCTCCTGCAGCCCCCTGGCCGCCTCGGAGAGAGAAAGCTGTGTCAGATCATCCATGTATTTTCTCCTCTCCGGGACACTAGACTATTCTCGGAACAACGAAGTAATCTTCGGTCTTTTCCGGGGCATTGGCCAGCACCTGTTCGCGGGTGCGCACATGGGCGGCCGCATCTTCGCGATACTGCAGCACATGCTCGGCCGGGGTGTACAGGGGAGGCACATCGGTGGTGTCCACACTGTTCAGCACGTCCATGTAGGAGACGATATCGCTCAGCTGAATCGCGAAGCGCTCCACATCGGCCTCGTCAACAGTGAGACGGGCCAGCTGGGCCAGATGGAGCACGTCCTCTCTGGTAATTGCCGCTTTGTCCTGGGGCATGATTTTTCCTTGGGTACTGGCAGGCCGGGCCTGTCAGGCTGTATGAGGATGCCGGAAGCAGCGCGGCCTGGGAGAGCTTTCCGTCTCGGCCGACCGTTTTTTCCGGCATCCGGGTAACTGAACTTGTCCTGCAGTCTAGCGCAGAAGCCCTGTCCGCTTCAACAGCGCAGTCTAGCGCATCGCACCCGGCAGACTGAGCCTGTAGGAGGAGTTGGGATTGGCGCGCATGATCGGGCCGCTGCTCTGAGGAGAGGGCTGGCCTGCGGAAGGCGAAGTCGCGCGCTCTTCCACCCTCTGCACGGCAGCGTCTCTGGCGGCCCTGATATTGCCGGCGTTCGCCTGCTGGGGACCGCCCTGGCCTGCCTGCACCATGTAGAGCTGCTGGCTGGCCATGCCGCTGGAATCATAGGAGAGAGGCGCCATGGAGAAACTCATGGAGGAGAGCTGGCGCGCCGCCGCGGTGACTTCGGAGGACGAGGGGCGTCCGCTCAGCCCGAGACGGGCGGCAAAGCGCGTGAAGTCGTACCCCAGAGCGCCCCAGAAAGTGGCCACATTGGAATTGGCCAGAGTGGCCGGAGCTCGGTCGCGCAGGAAGGGGCTCGGCCAGGCGGCCAGGACAAACCGGTCAGCATTCTGATTGCCGCGTGTATTGGCGTCATCCCAGAGCATGGTGCCGAACATGACAAGGCGTTCCTCGCCATTGCTGCCGAAAGCCGTGTTGACGGACTGCAGACGTCGCCAGGCGACGGGCAGAAAAACCGATTCAAAGGGCGTCTGAGGCTGGAGAGTGCCGTTGCTCTCATTGGTGGTCGGATTGACATAGGGCTTGAGGATCTGCCCCCACGCCATGGGGTCGCCGTCTGCGGTGATTCGCTGCAGCACAACACCCTTTCCGGCCAGAGCCTGTTCGAGGCGGTCTGTCATGGCATTGGCAAAGGCAGAGTTCGGCCCGAAGGAGGCCATCGAGGTGATGCCGAGCTCGTCCACGCAGAAGCTGGCCACGGCTCCGGTCTGATCCTCCTGGCTCGGGAAGAACCGCCAGGCGACCTGTCCCTCGTCACCCGAAGGCAGCTGCGGCAGGAAGGCGAAGACAACCCTCTTGTCCATGATGCCGGCAGCCTTCATCTGCTGATAGGCGGCAGGGGTCATGGGGCCGCCTATGATGGTGCGCTCGGGCAGTTTGGCTATTTCCTGAAGCCAGGCGCCGTCCGCATAGATGACACGCACGCGCACGGGATTCTTGGTGCCTTTCTGGGCGGTTTCCCCCAGTCTCGCGCCGCCAATGACGGCATTGGCCAGCGGAGCGGTGTTGCGCGGCAGCACCAGCGCCACGGTTGTCCCCTTGATGGGCGCAGGTTGCGGTCTGGCCGGGGCCTGCGGCTGCTTCTGGTCAAAGAGCTTGAGGCCGCAGCCGGCGAGCAGGCCCATTGAAAGAATCAGAGAAACGGTAAGAAGAAGACGCGCGAATTTTCGAAGGCTGCTCACGGCTAGACCCCTCCAGCAGGTAGCTCTCTTCCGGCCATGGGCCGGACATGCGGGCGCACCGCACGGTGAACTGATGGTATGTGGATGCCCGGCGTCTGTCCGAACACAGCAAGGCAGACAGCTCGCGGACAGGACTCCGAGCGGCGGCCAGGATATCAGGAGCGCTCCTCCGGTCTTGTGCCGGAAAGCCTCTCTGCCGCCAGAAGAACGGCCAGCGCATGGGCCAGTCCCTTTTTTAGTACACGAACAGGCCGCGCGCAAGAACATGACCTTTGCGAACAGGCGGCATGACCATGCCGCAAAGAGCGGGACGGCTTTGCGGCGGACCGAAAAAAAGTGCCGGGAGCAGTTGTCCCTTGGGACAGCGGCTCCCGGCACCTGGGGGGTATGTCTTTGCTTACTTCTTCACTTCGGTGAAGTCGGCGTCAACCACATCGTCATCGGGCTTGGCCTGCTGGCCGCCCTGAGGGCCGGCAGCGCCGGCACCGGGATTGGCACCCTGGGCGGCCTGCTGCTGGTAGAGCTGTTCGGCCACCTTGTGGGCGGCAGTGGACAGGGCTTCGGCGGCGGAGTTGATGGCGGCGAGGTCTTCGCCTTCCATGGCCTTCTTCAGGCTGGCAATCTTGCCCTCGACATCGCTCTTCAGGTCGGCGGCAACCTTGTCGCCCAGATCCTTCAGAGACTTCTCGGTGCCGTAAATCAGGCTGTCAGCCTTGTTGCGGGCCTCGATGAGCTCCTGCTTCTTCTTGTCCTCGCCGGCGTGGGCTTCGGCTTCCTTCACAAGACGCTGAATGTCGTCTTCGGAGAGACCGGAAGAGGCGGTGATGCGGATCGACTGCTCCTTGCCGGTGCCGGTGTCCTTGGCGGAGACATTCACGATGCCGTTGGCATCGATGTCGAAGGTCACCTCAATCTGCGGAATGCCGCGGGGCGCCGGCGGAATGCCGGCCAGGTCGAAGCGGGCCAGAGTCATGTTGTCGGCGGCCATGGGACGCTCGCCCTGCAGAACGTGGATGGACACGGAGGGCTGGTTGTCGGAGGCCGTTGTAAAGACCTGGCTCTTCTTGGTCGGAATGGTGGTGTTGCGGTCGATGAGACGGGTGAAGACGCCGCCCATGGTCTCGATGCCGAGGCTCAGGGGGGTGACATCCAGCAGCAGGATGTCCTTCACGTCACCGGTCAGAATGCCGCCCTGAATGGCGGCGCCCATGGCGACCACTTCATCGGGGTTCACGGAGCGGTTGGGCTCCTTGCCGAAGAATTCGCCCACCATCTTCTGCACCAGAGGCATACGGGTCATGCCGCCGACAAGGAGGACCTCGTCAATGTCGGAAGCGGTGAACCCGGCGTCGGACAGAGCCTTGCGGCAGGGTTCCTTGGTGCGCTCGATAAGGTCGGAAACCATGGATTCGAAGCGGGCGCGGGACAGCTTCATCATCAGGTGCTTGGGACCGTTCTGGTCGGCAGTGATGAAGGGCAGGTTGATGTCGGCCTCCATGGAGGTGGACAGATCCTTCTTGGCCTTTTCGGCAGCTTCCTTCAGACGCTGCAGAGCCATGCTGTCCTTGCTCAGGTCGATGCCGTTGGCCTGGCGGAATTCATCCACGAGCCAGGTGATGATGCGCTGGTCGAAGTCTTCGCCGCCCAGGAAGGTGTCACCGTTGGTGGCGCGCACTTCGACGACGTTGTCGCCCACTTCCAGAATGGAGATATCGAAGGTGCCGCCGCCGAGGTCGAAGACGGCGATCTTCTCGTTGTTCTTCTTGTCGGCGCCGTAGGCCAGAGAGGCGGCCGTGGGCTCGTTGATGATGCGCTTCACCTCGAGACCGGCGATGCGGCCGGCATCCTTGGTGGCCTGACGCTGGGCATCGTTGAAGTAGGCGGGAACCGTGATGACGGCTTCCTTGACGGGCTCGCCCAGATAGGCTTCGGCGTCGGCCTTCAGCTTGGCCAGAATCATGGCGGAGATTTCAGGAGCGCTGTACACGCGGCCGTCGACCTCGACGCCGGCATCACCATTGCTGGCTTCGGTGATGGCGTACGGAGAGCTGTCCTGCCAGCGGGACACTTCGGGAGCGGCATACTTGCGGCCCATCAGACGCTTGATGGCAAAAATGGTGCGCTTGGGGTTGGTCACAGCCTGACGCTTGGCAATTTCGCCAACGAGGCGCTCTTTGTCAGTAAAGGCAACTATGGACGGCGTGGTGCGGCCACCTTCGGGGTTCGTGATGCATTTGGCTTCGGTGCCCTCCATGACGAAGACACACGAGTTGGTCGTTCCAAGGTCGATGCCGATAATTTTGGACATGGTATTTTCAGCCTCCACAGCTTTATGCTAGATGCAAGAAATTAGCTATTTTATGTACCGGCCGAGGTTGTTTCTCATCTCCATCGGATCCGGCATGACCTTATAGTAAGATCGGCTTTTCCTTAGTCCAGAGCCGCAGGCAAAAATTTTTGCATAATTATGGCTTTTGCCGGCAGGACACCTCCCTCGAGCCCGGGAAAGACACAGGAAAACGGACACGCGCGCAGCCTCCCGGAGAGACACCGCGCGTGTCCGCATGCACTGAAAAAACGCCCGGAACAGCGCTCCCGTCAGACTGCGCGCCCTTCCTGGCACGCGGCAAGGTGACGCTGCGGCGGCTCGTGAAAGACAAGCGCGGCGGACTGCCCGAACTGCGCCTGCATGCGCTCCTCGCAGCGCTGCACCCTGGATTTTTCCAGAGGCGCAGCCTGCGTGCAGTTCACGCTGAGCGCAAGCTTCCGCCCCTGCCTCATGAAGCGGGCGTCCGTGACCACGGAGCTGTGCCCCTTGTCCAGGGCCTCGGCAAGGGCGAGAAAGAGCGACAGGGTCAGCACCATGTTCAGGGGGATGCCGTCGTCAAGCTTCGTCAGGTACTTCTGCACG
>JAUNSE010000093.1 GCA_030539415.1 Desulfovibrionaceae bacterium | reverse complement strand
CGGGACACCGGCTTTGCGGTCCAGCTCAGGAGTGCGGACAATTCCGTCACCTGCTATCGGAGCTGGTCGGTGCTGAACAGCCTTGGCGTGGACGTGAGGGAGGACAATGAGCGCATGCCCTTCTCCCTTGTCGGCGCCTCGATCGCCCGGCTCAGGCTGGAGACTGACGGCTGGAGCGGCATGGGGGGCGCTTTGAGGCTCTGCTGCGACGATGAGAAAAGGGGTGAACTGAAGCTGCTCCGTCTCCTTGCCTGCGAACAGGTTGGGTCTCTCTGCACCATTGTGAGGCCCATGCTGCGCTACATCACGGAGAAAACTCCGAATACGCTGAGTCATGCCCGTCTGCTGGACGACATGCTGAGGTTTCGCTTCGACAACTCCCGGCAGCGCGTCAAAAAGGACTGGGCCTGGTCCTACTACCATGTGAAGCAGATTGGCGCTCACAAGGCGCAGGACGCCGCTTCCGAACACAGTCGGACTGGCTTGGAGGACTGATATGTCTTCGCTGTACTACTCGCAGTACGTCCTCTCCGACAGGGATGCCTGGGAGCTGAACCTCACATCGTCCTACGGCCTGCACACTTTTGTCTGCGGTCTTTTTGACAGGACCCGCAATGCGGACGCCACCGATCACAGCGGCATCCTCTTTGCCGACAAGAGCGGCATCGCCGGCAGGCGCGGCGCCGCCCGCTGCAGGCACCTTGTCATCCTTTCGACCTGGCAGCCCCATGTTCCCCGGCTGGGCGTGCTGACCACCAGGAGTGTCCCCGAAAAGTTTTTCAGGGCCGATGTCTACCGGTTTGCCTGCACTGTCAACGCCGTCTGCCGCATGAGGAAGACCGGCAGGCACGTCCCCCTGCGTGACAGCGGGGAGATTGGCGACTGGTTCCGCAGCCGGGCGCCCCAGTGGGGATTCTCCCTGTGGCAAGACTCTTCTGAAGTGAAGGGCATTGTTGTGGACACATTCAAAAAGGGCTCCGGGACCAGTGTTGTCACGCTGTCCAAGGCGCTTCTCTCCGGTGTCCTGAAAGTCACGAACCGCGAGGCTTTCATCCGCAGCGTCCGCTTCGGCATTGGCCGGGGACGCGCCTACGGATGCGGCCTGCTCGAAATCTCTCCTCTCTCTTGAACAAGGAGGTTTTATGAAACCCAAGTGCATTTCCGCGTCTCCCGAGACGCCTCTCAATCCCCTCGAAGGGCTCATCATCGAATACGACATCCTTCAGGAATGCCCCATGACCTGCCTGAACCGCGGTGAGGATGACCTTCCGAAGACCGCCTTCATCGGCGGAGTGACCCGTGCCCGTATGAGCTCCCAGTGCATCAAGCGCGCGGTGCGCATCGAGAGCCGCAAGCACGGCGCCGGACTTGCCATTCGGACCAAAAAGCTTCCCCTGCTGCTGACCGAGGCCTGCGTGGCCAGAGGCGCGGACAGGGAGCAGGCCGGCAGGTGCGCGGAAATCATTTCCGACAATCTGTCCCCCAACACGGTGCTCTGCATTTCGCGCGCGGAGGTCGAAACTCTTGCCGACTATGCGGTGAGCAGGGACTGCAGCATTGCCGTGGATTCGAAGGGCAAGGTCAGCCAGACGGAGCTCACGAAGATGGGCAACTGCCTTTCGCCGGAAAAAACCATCAAGGAGGGCTTTGACATGGTCCTTTTCGGCCGCATGACGGCTCACGCCCATCATGCGGATATCCGCGGGGCGGCTCATTTCGCGCATGTCATATCGACCCACGCCTGCAACACCGAGCTGGACTACTTCACTGCCATGGATGATCTGGAGACCGGCAAGATGTGCGCCCACATAGGCGAGCACGGGTTCAGCTCTCCCCTGTATTACCGCTACGTCGGTCTGAATCTCGGGCGGCTGTGGCAGAACCTCGGCGGCAGAGATGTGGATGAAGCGGTGCGGATTTTCACGGTGTCGCTGTATCTGGCCGTGCCGGAGGGTCGCCAGAGCAGCATGAGCGGCGCGTTCCAGTGGGACTACGCCCGCGTGAGGATCCGCAAGGGGCAGCCCATGCAGGTCTCCTTCATGACGCCTGTCCAGTGCGACATGGAGGGCGGGTACATGAAGTCCAGCAAGAAGGTCCTGAATGCGGCTCTGAGGAGGAAAGAGAACGTTTCCGGCGACTATTACGGCCTGCTGGCTTCCTACACCTTCGGCGAAGACGAAAGTTTCACGATTGATGACCTCGCCGACCGTCTGGCCGATTTCGTCCGGGCGCGGCAGGCGGTGTAGCCATGGGTTTTCTCCTGCTCTGGCTTGAAGGACCGATTCAGTCGTGGGGTGTCGACTCCCGCTTCTACAACAGGTCCACGCTTGATTTTCCCACCCGTTCCGGCGTGCTGGGGCTTCTGTGCGCCGCAGCCGGGATGGGCGGCGAACAGGTCGAGTGGCTTGCCCGGATGGCCGAATGCTCGCAGACGGTGGTGGCCTACAGCCTTCCTCCGTCGTGGCGTGACAGCTACGAGGATGGCCCCCCGCGTCTGTGCGATATGCAGACGGTTGGCAATGGCTACAATCCCGCCGATGCCTGGGAATTGCTGATGATACCCAAAACCTCCCGGGGAACGAAGTCCCAGGGGCCCGGCATCAAGAAAACCTACCGCTACTACCTGCTGGACATGGCCTATGCCTGCGTCCTCTCGATGCCGGACGACGAGGCCGAGAAGATGTCCAGAGCTCTGGAGTCGCCGGTCTGGGATCTGTATCTGGGGCGCAGAAACTGCGTCCCGACCGACTTCATCGGACGCGGGGTCTTTGACAGCGAGGAGGCCGCTCTGAAGGCCGGGGAGGACATTGCCAGAGAAAAGCAGCTGATGCGGAGGTTCTCTGTGGTGGAACATGAGGTGGAAAACTCCGACCCGGTTGTCCTTCCTGATGTTCCGCTGCGCTTCGGAATGATGAAGCAGTATCGCTCCAGAATGGTCTATATCATTGACTGAGGCAGATAGGGCCATCTGAAGCGCGTTCAATGCAGCCCTCCATGTTAGGCATGGAGGGCTGCATTCATCTATATGCTGCCGGTCAAAGCGGGGGCCGCAAGGTCCGCCTCGCGCATTGCGGCCCGTCCGGCCGCGCCGGCGCCGGCGACCGCACTGTCACAGCTTAGGGAGAGGGCAGGGCGGCAATTGCTCTGTCTGGAGCAGGGAAGGGGTTGAAAAGGCGAAGCTTGTGATGCCTGGCGCGCGCTTGTCACGTTTCTTCAGATGCTCTTCCTCGATTCGCGAAAAAATACGGTTCGGCACATTTTCGTCCGGTCCGCACCAAATTTTTTCGCTTTTGAGGATGGCTGCGAGGCTGTCCGACGGTTGGCGGGCATTCTTGTTTGATTCTTTAAATATATAGTAAATACAATAAGTTAGTGATTGACAGAACGTTTTTTGAAGATGCTTCTGGAACATGGTGTTTGACAGAATCAAACAGCTGGTTAATTTTCTTTGCTTTACGAATACAGGGCTGATCTGGAATATATTTTTCACAAGCGGCCGGCTGCGGGCAACAGCCGACCGCCCACTGGCAACATTAAGCAGACAGTCATTGGTTTTTGACCTTCAGCAATGCGCAGGCCGCCGGCTCGCGCAAAATTCACACAAGGAAAATCACCATGGCTGACAAGTCTACCGAGAAGAAGCCGTTCAATTCCGCTTCGTATTACATTCACTCGATTATCTGTCTGGTCATCATGTTCGGCTTCGGCCGTCTGGACCCCATCGATCCGCTCACGCCGCTGGGCATGAATCTGTGCGGCATTTTCCTCGGCGTCCTCTACGGCTGGGTTTTCATTGAAATCGTGTGGCCGTCCCTGGTCGGTCTGCTGGCCCTCATGCTCATAGGCGGCATGAAGCCCAAGCAGCTTCTCAATTCATCGTTCGGTGATCCCATCGTCCAGATGATGTTTTTTATATTTGTCTTTTGTGCGGCCATCAGTCACTACGGTCTCTCCCGCTTCATCTCCCTGTGGTTCATCACCAGAAAGTTCGTTGCCGGCAAGCCCTGGCTGTTCACCTACGTCTTCCTGGGCTCCATCTTCATCCTGGGCGGCCTGACCTCCGCCTCTCCCGCAGCCATTATCGGCTGGAGCATTCTGTACGGCGTGTGCGAAGTCTGCGGCTACAAGAAGGGTGAAGGCTACCCGACCATGATGGTATTCGGCATCGTCTTCGCCGCCCAGGTCGGCATGTGCCTCATTCCCTTCAAGCAGGCCGCCCTCACCATCTTCAGCGCCTACGAGACCATGAATGCCGGCGTCGGCATCGACTACGGCAAGTACATGCTGATCGCCCTGGTCATCTGCGCCCTCTGCTCCCTGCTCTTCATCCTGATGGGCAAGTTCGTCTTCCGTCCGGACATGAGCAAGCTGGAGAACCTTGACGCCACCAAGCTCGACACCAACAACACCCTGAAGCTCAACGGCGTGCAGAAGACCGTTCTCGGCTTCCTGTTCCTGCTTGTCTTCTTCCTGCTCGCTCCCAGCTTCATGCCCAAGGACTTCCCGCTGGTTGTCTTCCTGAAGTCCATCGGCAACACCGGCATCGTCATTCTGCTTGTCACTGTCATGGCCTGCATCCGCGTCAACGGCAAGCCGCTCCTGCCCTTCAAGGCGATGGTCGATTCCGGCGTGACCTGGGCCATCGTGCTCCTGCTCGCCTTCGTGCAGCCCATGACCGCCGCCATGGCCGCCAAGGGCACCGGCATCACTCCCATGCTCATGCAGGCTCTCGAGCCCCTGTTCGCCGGCGGCTCCCCGCTGACCTTCGCCCTTGTTATCGGCGCCACCGGCACCATCCTGACCCAGTTCATGAACAACGGCGCCATCGGCGTGGCCCTGATGCCTGTTGTGTACAGCTACTGCCAGGCCACCGGCATCAATCCGGAACTGCCCCTCATCATGGTCGTGGTGGGCGTGCACTTCGCCTTCCTGACTCCCGCCGCCAGCGCCAGCGCCGCTCTGCTGCACGGCAACGAATGGTCCGATGCCAAGGCCATCTGGAAGACTGCCCCGCTCGTCATCTTCATGTCCTTCGTGGTGACCGCAGTGGTTACCTACGCCCTGGGCGGCATCCTCTTCTAAGTCAAAACACGATTTGGAGCGGCTCAGTCCGGCCGCACGTCACTCCCGAATACAGTTACAGGGGAGGGGCAACCCCTCCCCGGCCATTTCCTTCCTTCCTCCATGCACTCCTGAATGAAAGGGACAGCGCTCATCCGGTCAAGCTCGCCGGAAGCCCGCTGTCCCTTTTTTGCGTCAGGGCGCTCTTGTGCATACAGCTCGGCCTCCCTGCGCTGCAGCCGGAAACTGCGACTGCCTGAGACGGAGAGCCGGCTTGTTCCCTTTCGTGGCAAGCAAACATTTGTCGGGCGGGCAGCACCTCCCAAAAGCGAAACCATTGGCTGTTTAGGCGAAGATTGCGCCGTACAGCACAAGGCCCGGAGAGTCATGCATGACGATCCGGGCGTTTGTTTATGTCAGTATCTTGGAATTACGAGCTGTTTTCTAGTCATGCTGGCGCAGGTCGCTCAGCGCCTTGCCTTCCTGCACGGGTGTGAAAGACCGGAAATGCTCCCTCAGGACCTCCATGAGAGCCTTTGCCTGCGGGCTCAGATGCTTTCCCCTGCGCACCAGAATGCCGTAGTTGAGGCTAGGGAGCAGGTGGTCAAGAGGATGCGTCTCCATATTGTCCCACTCTGCGCCGTATGCGGTTGCCTGATAGCAGAGTTCGTCCATGATGCCGACACCGGCCTTGTGCCAGATAAGGCGCATGATCAGATGATAATTGTTCACCTGTATGACGGATTTTTCCTTGATCCAGTCCGCAAAGGGCTCCATCTGGGAGAAAGGTTCAAGATCCTGCAGGCCGTCCTCATTCCAGAAGGAAACGTAGGGTAGTTTTTTCAAATCATCAATCGAAGGTCTTTCAGGCAGTTTCCAGGGATTGACCTTGTGAGCGACAAGCAGCGGACGCGCCTTGAAGAGAAATTCCATGTCGATGTCATCTGGCGGTAAGGCTGTTCCCATCAGACCGAAATCAACCCTGGACTGGCGCACGGCGTTCTGCACTTCGTGAGGCAGCTTTCGCTGCAGAACCAGGTCCACCTTGGGATGCTCGCGGCAGAAGTCGGCGACGGGGCGGACGGCCAGAATGGCCACAGGCAGGGACGTGGCAAAGGACATGCTGCCCTTGAGCTCGCCACCCTCGCTGCTTCCTATCGAGACTCTCATGTCGTTCAGCCTTTCGAAGGTCTGGACAGTCCACTCAAGCAGCTTTGTGCCTTCCGGCGTTATCTGCAGCGTTTTTTTGTACCGATCGAAGAGAACCGTGCCCAGTTCCTGTTCCAGGCAGCGCAGTTCGTGACTGACGGTGGACGGATTCCTGTGCATGTATTCGGCCGCCTTGCGCACGCTGCCGGTCTCGGCGATATAGTAAAATGCCCGTAACCATTGAATAATATCGCCATTGAACTGTTCGATCATCGGTGTTCTCCATTTTGGAACATAATTTGCAAATTGTGTGATTGTATCACACAACCGTGCAGTTTTTTGAGCTTGGCAAAGCACAGCGCTTTATTAGATATTCTCTTCACAAGATCGGAGCCGGCCCTGAAAAGGGTGTTGCCCAAAGAAGGCCCCAAAGACTGTCTGCGAAAAAAGCACACCACATTCTCACCTAAAAATCTACCCAGGATTCATCTTATGAAAGTTACGCAAATACCTCTCGGCACGCTGTACGAAACCGACGTGCTCGTGATCGGTTCGGGTGCATCCGGCTGCGGCGCCGCGCTCGGCGCGCGCGATCAGGGCCTCGATGTCATCATTCTGGACAAGGCCACTCTCGAATGCTCCGGCTGCATCGGCGGCGGCAATGACCACTACATGGCCGTGCTCGACGAACCGGGCGAGCCCCATGACACCGCCGATGACCTGGTGAAATTTTACGCCAAGCCCCTCAACGGCTGGTCGAAAGAGATGCTGATCAACGGCTGGTACAACCACATGCGCTACTTCCTTGATAATCTTGGAAAAGCTGGTGTGGATTTCTCCTCCAAGCCCGACGGCACCAAGCTCCGCACCCAGGGCTTTGGCCAGCCCGGCCGCTGGTGGTGTCATATTGCCAACGGCATGACCATCAAGCGCGTCATGGCGGGCCTGGTCCGCAAGGCCGGCGTTCATGTCCTTGACCGCATCATGGCCCTGCGCATTCTTACCGACAATGGCCACGCCTGCGGCTGTCTTGGCTGGAATGTCAAGACGGGCGAGTACATCATTGTCCGCGCCAAGACTGTCGTGTCCACTCAGGGCCGTTCCGCCACCCGCGGCACCGACAACTCCACGCACAATCCTTACAATGTTTGGATGTACCCGTTCAACACCGGTGCTGGCGTTGTTCTTGGCTATGAATGCGGCGCTGCAGTTACTGAACTTGAT
>JAUNSE010000092.1:7121-7453 GCA_030539415.1 Desulfovibrionaceae bacterium | reverse complement strand
AGAGTCCGAGCGTACTTGAAGGCTTGCTCATCGGCACTGCCGTCGAGAAAATCTGGTGCATCTGTAGACTTCATTTCGAGCAGAAGAACCGAAGGCCAGAACAGGTCAGCATAGCCCTGGCGATTTTTGCCGGCGATACGAATCTGATATTCGAGCCGACCGACAGAGAAATCTCGCAGGAAGACGTTCAAAAAGCCAGCTTCAAACTGAGCAGCCTCCTGCCGCTCTTTGTGCGAATGCCCTTTCCAGTCATCGACAAAAATTGCCGCACGCTGGCGAACTTTTCCGTCTTCAATAAGAATACAGCCTATGCCGTTCTGCTGATTGTATTC
>JAUNSE010000092.1:3052-7111 GCA_030539415.1 Desulfovibrionaceae bacterium | reverse complement strand
GATACGAGCATCGTTGCGGGTTTGAAGGTGCTCCGAAAGCTCATGGTTGTTATCTAGGTTTGTGATAGGCGTCAGAGTTTGTGGGAAGCATCGTACAGGAAAAGAGCTTGGACTGAAAGGGTCTATTGCCAAACGGTGTACTCGGTTGACAGCCCGTCACCGGCACCATATCGTGATGGCGATTTCTGAGAATCTAGGTTTCTTGGCTCCAGCGGCTTGTGGGTAGCTTGCCTCTGGAGCCTCTTGTGTGCAAAGCGAGCCGACTGCGATGCTGGACAGCGAGTATTGCGAACTGATGTGTCTTATGCCATAATTTCCGTATATATAGCGGCTATACAGAGATAACCGTCTTCCGATTCGCTTTGTGCGACTTTGGAGGCATGAGTTTAAACTGTGTAACAACTGTGTAACACAAGCCTTCCTTTGTAAGGCAAATATGGATGATACCTAGGACTTACATTGTCACTTTGACGGTCACCCTCTCCGCCACCACATGGATTCCACAAGACCTTGCATGTCTTCCTAGGGCATGCAAGGTCTTTTCTTTTATGCAGATTTTTTCTCTGTGTGCCGCCTGGAGTCTCTGCGAGTTATCCTGTGTGTTTGTCGAAATGTATAGAAAATTGTATAGGCAGGGCGCAAAGACGCCGTCTCCGGTCGGGGCGATCTATACAAAATAGCACTAAGGCTTTGAAATCGCTGGTCACTGGCGCGACTGGCATCAGGAAGAACGGACCAGCGAGAAGAAAGCGCCGGACAATCTGCCTGACGCCTTCAGACCGGACATTTCGGGAAACCCGTTTTATGAAAGCGGAGGACGGCGGCCATGGGAACTTTTTTCACCCCCTGCCGCCGTCCGTCGACGCTGTCTACTCCGCCGACGCTATGAAGACGTCGGCCCTGGCCGCGACCTACTTGTCTCGAGTCAGTCTGGCCCTGAGCGGCTGCCAGATGAGCACGGCCATGATGGCCACATAGGCTATGACGCCGAGCACGCCGGCGGCAAAGCCAAAGTCCTCTCCCACCAGGGCCAGAGGATCGGCACTGCCTCCCATGGAAATAGACACGACTATCACCACGGCGATGAGCACGCCGACCAGACTGTCACCGACAATGAACCCCGAGGCAATGAGCACGCCGTGGCGGGAGCTGTTCATGTAGTCCTCCTGCTCGCGGCCCTTAGCGCGCAGTTCGGCCCGCTTCTTCAGATGCCGGTGCATGAACCAGCCGACAACTGTGCCCAGGATGATGGGCGTGGTGACCGAGGGCGGCAGGTAGATGGCCAGACCGACGGCGATGGGGGGCAGCCCCAGCCTGTGCTTCGAGACGCGGTCGAGCACGCGGTCGATGACGATTATCGCGACGCACAGGGCAAGTCCCGCAAAAATGTACGACCATTCGAGCTGCGCGTTGAATATGCCTTCGGCGATGGTCTTCATCAGGGTGGCCTGCGGAGCCGACAGGGCGAGACGGGGATCCATGTCCGGACGCGGCAGGGCTCCGGTGAAGCCGTAGGCCTGGTAGAGCAGGTTCAGGACCGGGGCGATGGTGACGGCGCCGACCACCACGCCGATAATGAGGGCTATCTGCTGATGCTTCGGGGTGGCCTCCACAAGCTGGCCGGTCTTGAGGTCCTGCATGTTGTCATTGGAGACGCAGGCTATGGCCACAATGACCGAGGTCATGAAGATGGCCATGGCTATGGCGAAGTTCTGGCCGCCCTCCATGCCAAAGAGGCCGAAGCAGGCGCTGACGGCGTAGACGACCAGCGAGGAGACGATGACGCCGATGATGCCGATGCCGGAGATGGGACTGGAGGAGGAGCCGAGCAGGCCTGCCATGTAGCCGCAGGCGGCAGCGACCAGAAAGCCCACAAGCATGGAGACCACAACGCCGGCGATAATGAAGGCGACGGTCATGCCCGCGGGCAGGCCGGCCGCGAAGACAAACTGGCCGAAACTGGCAGCAAGGCCCGCGAGCACCACGAGAAAGACCAGACCGATGGACCTGACCGACATGTCGGTGTCGGTCAGGTGCGCATCGTCACGCCGCCCGCTGTCCCTGACGGCCGAGAGCGAGAGCCTGATGCCCTGGACCACCGCTCCGGACAGGCGCAGCAGCGTCCAGATGGCGGCCAGGCCGATGCAGCCGGCACCGATGTAGCGGACCTTGGTGACCCAGACGGTTTCGGCAAACTCCTCGACACCCATGCCCGAAGGGATGGGCAGGACGGTCTGCAGATACGGCACGAAGCCGAACCAGGCCAGCAGCACGCCGACCAGCATGGCGATGCCGGCGGTGATGCCGATGAGGTAGCCCGCACCAAGCAGCGCCAGGGAGAAGCTCAGGGGCACCTGTGTGGCGGCCGGACCGATTCTGAACCAGAAAGAGACCTCGGAGGCGAACACGTGCAGGCCGTTGGCGCAGAAGGAGAAGAGACCGGCCAGACCGGTGCCCAGCACGATGTCCTTCATGCCGGTGCTTTTCTTCTCTGCGGCCTTCCCGTCGGCAGAGGCATGGGGATTTTCGGAGCCCACCTTGAGGATTTCGGCGGCGGCCCGTCCCTCGGGATAGGGGTTGACCACCAGCGCCCGCCGCAGCGGAATGGTGAAGAGGACGCCCAGGCAGCCGCCGCAGGCGCACAGACACAGGGTCTGCAGGAGCGGAAAGCCGGCCCAGTAGCCCATCATCAGCAGTCCCGGAAGGGCGAAGATGACGGCGGAGAGGGTGCCGGCAGCCGAGGCCTGTGTCTGCACCATATTGTTCTCCAGCACGTTGGAGTTGTGGAACATGCGCAGAATGGCCATGGAGATGACGGCCGCGGGAATGGACGAATTGAAGGTCATGCCGACCTTCAGCCCCAGATACACGTTTGAGGCCGTGAAGATCACCGTGATCACGGCACCCAGCAGAATGCCCCTCAGAGTGAGTTCGGGCAGGCCGCGCACACCGTACGCGGCAAGGCGGGTTTGTGCTTTCATCGACAGAGAAGTTCCTGTGCGATGCAGGTGCCGGCGCGCGGGCAGAGCAGCCTGTCCCGGCCGCCTGCAGGGAAAGACCGGTGTTCGCGATCAAACATCATGCAGCAGGGGAAGACCTGTCACTTCGCGAACAGCCGGCCTGTATGGACGACACAAGTGTTTATTGGACAGATATTTTCTTCTTTGCCAGATCTTGTCAACACAGCTGTCTCATATTCTTTGCCAGTGCCCGTCCGGATTGAAAGCACAGTATTTGCCGGCGAACGGCTTACTGCCGTCCGCAGTCTACCACTTGTGAAAAATGACAAAGGCAGCGCCCACAATCATGGCAAAGCCAAGCACATAGTTCCATTTGAGCCCTTCACCCAGATAGAAGATGGAGAAGAGCATGAAGACAGTGAGCGAAACGATTTCCTGTATGGTCTTGAGCTCCGCAGCCGTGAAGTGGCCGTAGCCGAAGCGGTTGGCCGGCACCTGCAGGCAGTACTCGAAGAAGGCTATGCCCCAGCTGACCAGGATGACCTGCCAGAGAGCGGCGCCGGGAAACTTGAGATGCCCGTACCAGGCAAAGGTCATGAAGACGTTCGAGCAGATGAGAAGACCTATGGTCAGCACAGGGACCGGCAGATTGGACAGCATGATATCTCCTTGGCGCGGGGCCGCTCGATGCGGCCGTTCCGCGCCGCGCGCGACAGCCTGCGCCGCGCGGCGGCAGTGCTCCTCAATAGTCTCCCGCCCTGCCCGTGGCAAGTCCGCGATACGGTCCGTCTCCGGCGGATTCCCGCGCGACAGTTGACTTTTGACCATCTGAACCCATTTTTTTCGCATGCACTTTGCTTCGCCCGCGGCCCCGGCCGCACGCTTCTCCCATCCCTTCGACAGACGTCCCCCGCGCCTGCCCCGTCGCCCTTTCTCCCGGAAATTGCGCTTGAATCCGCTCCCCTGGCCTGTTTGACAGCAAAGGACAGGCAAGGCTATACTTTTCGCCAATTTCTTCCATGCATAGATTTGCATCCATTTTTGAATAAGAACCTTCACGGAGGTCCTGATACATTGAACCAGTTTTCCCGCAACATGA